>JAEEUY010000228.1 GCA_016290715.1 Bacteroidales bacterium | reverse complement strand
GGTGGAGGGTTATACCGATGTGATTTCTATGTCGGAAGCGGGAATAGAGAATGTGGTCGCTTCATCGGGAACCGCCTTGACGCAAGGACAAATCCGTCTGATTTCAAGTCAGACCAAGAATATTACGGTGCTTTACGATGGCGACAACGCCGGCATCAAAGCTTCGCTTCGCGGGATTAATCTGCTGATAGAAGCGGGATTGAATGTGAAAGTGGTGTTGCTGCCCGATGGCGAAGACCCGGACTCTTTTGCCCAAAGTCATCGCGATTCGGAATTGTTAGCTTATCTTGAGCAGCACGCTGAAAACTTTATCACTTTTAAAGCAGGTATTTTATCAAAAGATGCAGGAAATGATCCAGTGAAGCGCTCGGTGATGATTAACGACATCTTGCAGACAATCGCCGATGTGAAAGATGAAATTGCCAGAGCTTTATATATCAAAGAGTGCGCCCAGCGTTTCGAGCTTTCCGAAGAAATGCTCAATGCCGAATTGCGCAAAATCGTTTGGAAAAAAATTAATGACAAAAGAAATGTTGAACGTCTCCAAACGGAAACAGAACAACCAGCAGAGCTGCCTAATATTCAAGCTCCCCGACATATTAGAGAAGAGTTAAAGTCAGCTGAAGATGGTATAGAAATGGCTGAATATAAGATTGTTAAGCTATTGCTCAATCATGGTTGTTACGAGGTGTTTGTGAAAAATGACGGGGAGGATGTGGCACGTCAGCGCATTGACCAATGGGTATTTGATGAATTGCAAAAAGAAGAGATCTCATTAAACACACCTCTCTATGAACAATTTTATGAAGAGTATGCCCTGGTGGCTTCTCAGGGATTCTCCCAAGAAGAAATACGGCAACACTTCGCCCATATATCTGACCCTGAAATGCAGAAGATTTTGCTTCCTATCCTTTTTGAAGAGGAACCGGAATACAGTCAGCAATGGGCTAAGCGGTTTGATGTTTCAACAAATTATACCAAAAATAACATTGAATCTTTGAATACAGAAGTGGAAAATTGTATCAACGGATTGAAATATAGATTATTAGAGAAAAAAACGGAATGTTTGAATCGCCATTTGGCTTGTGGACCTGCTGCAGATAAGGAACGGGATATTTTACATTCATTAGTGGAAATTGGTGCCAAGCGATGTGAATTAGGTACTTTACTAGGAATTGTTATACCAAAATAGGTTTCTATGCGCTTTTTTATAGAATTGTCCTATAACGGAACCCCCTTTTATGGATGGCAAGTACAGCCGCAACAGATTACTGTTCAAGGTGTTATGGAAAATGCTATGGGGCATCTGCTCCAACACTCCACATCCATTACGGGGTGCGGTCGCACCGATACCGGTGTTCATGCGCGGCAGTTTTTCGCTCATTTTGAAAGCGAAAAAGACCTCTCTCCTGACCAACTGCATCAACTGACATACAAACTCAATAGCTTTCTGCCTAAAGAAATTGTGATTCATCGTATCTTTGCCGTTCCTGAAACGTTGCATGCCCGTTTCAGTGCCCAACGTCGCACCTATAAGTATTATATATCTACCCAAAAAGATGCTTTTCGGTTTCATTATGCCCATAGGATATACCCTTTTTTGAATGTGGACAAGATGAATGAAGCTGCCCGTCTGCTTATACAAACGGAAGATTTTACGAGTTTTTCAAAACTGCACACCCAAGTAAACAACAATATATGCCATGTGGATGAAGCCTTTTGGCAGATGGAGGATGGATTGCTGGTGTTTACGATTAGTGCAGACCGTTTTTTACGGAATATGGTGCGCTCTATTGTGGGTACTTTGATAGAAGTAGGAGAGGGGAAAATTGGCGTGCCCGATTTTCAAAATATTATCAATCAGAGAAATCGCTGTGCTGCGGGAATGTCAATGCCGGCACATGCCCTGTTTTTGCACCATGTTGCCTACGATTTTTCTTCTATTCAAAATGCGAAAAAATAAGATTATGTCGGTTAAGAGTCAATTACCAGTCGTTCAATATGATGCGTTTCTGCAACCTTTTGCCTCCAAGTTGCAAAAACGGTACCAGAAAGCTGTGTTGAAGGAGCTGGAATTGCGAAACGGAAAAGATTCATTACAAGATATTTGTAACAATTATTTGTATTATGGTCTGCACCAAACCGATGATGGTTTTGTATTTCGCGAAAAAGCCCCTAATGCTCAAAAAATATATATCTATGGTGACTTTTCCTACTGGAAAATTGAGGAGAGGTTTGCTTTAAAGCCACTTGGGAATGGCGATTGGGAAATTCGTCTGCCCAAAGGGTTTATACAAAATGGGATGCTTTACAAATTGTGGATGGTGTGGCGTGATGGTGCCGATGAACGCATCCCGACTTATGTCCGGCGGGTGGTGCAGGATGAACAGACCAAGATTTTTTCCGCCCAAGTGTGGGCTCCTCCAACAGATTTTCAGTGGCAAAGTGCGCAGCCGCCGAAACCCGCTTACCCCTTAATATATGAAGCGCATATCGGGATGGCTTCTGCTGAAGCGAAAATAGCTTCTTACATGGAGTTTGCGGATAACGTGCTTCCGCGTATTAAATCGCTGGGATTTAATACGATACAATTAATGGCGATCCAAGAGCATCCTTATTATGGATCGTTCGGTTATCAGGTGGCCAACTTGTTTGCCCCTTCTTCCCGTTTCGGCACGCCTGAAGAGTTGCAACATCTG
>JAEEUY010000227.1 GCA_016290715.1 Bacteroidales bacterium | reverse complement strand
CCGCACCCCAGCAAAAACTTTTTTTCACTTTTTTAAAATCTCATTCATTAACAACACTTTACCACCAACCCATACCTCCATTACAACCGCCTTCCCTCCCCCTTTTGGCTCTTTTTTCTCAAAAAAACACACACCTCTCTCTCTCTTTTTGGAAACTTTTCGGAGCATTTTCCGTTTTCTGAGTCCAAAATCTACTGGTGAAAAAAGAAGAAAAAAGTAATGAGGCAACCATCTTTCTACATAATATATATACTCTGCCGTCGTATCATTTTTTTTCGTACTTTTGCTCATCATTTCTAAAAATCAATGAATATGAAAAAACTATTGTTTGTTTTGTTTGCTGTTACCGCCTTATGTGCTTGTAGTGATATTAGTGATGTGATCAACAAAATGATAGCCAAAGAGGAGGCAGAGAAGACTGAGGAGACAGAAGACAAGGAGAAAAAGGAGAATCCATTAGATGCTATCTATAAAAGCATCATCAGTGCTGAGTCCAAACGTTTGCCATTGACTATACAAGAATATGATGGAATCAAGAGAATAAAGATTGACAGTCTTGTATTTATCAATGATTCGGAACCCTACAGCGGCTACTTGATAACCACATGGGACATCTATGAAGAGCGTGGATTCAAGAGCTACCAACTTGTCACAAAAAAAGTCAATGTGGAAGTCCGCGACATCCGTTGTATGGATGATCAAGTTGAATGGTACACAGAATGGTATGACGCGTACCGCTATGCACGCAGGGAGCAGATAAGAAATTGACCGGTGTATGGCAATCCCGCATTATTTCACCATTTCCTACATATTTACTTTTTCCCTCAAGGCCATAAAGCTTAGCGAGCAGCACTGATTTTTTTCAACAGCATCAAAAGGGCATAGTTAGACACACGGTCGATGAAGCTTTCGCGTGTGGAAGCATAGCAATATTTTTCTGCATGGCAGCCATTCACGTCGGCGAAAGCAATCCAAACAGTACCCACCGGTTTTTCTTCCGTACCCCCATCGGGGCCTGCAATGCCTGTGGTAGCTACGGCATAATCCACCTGCAGCAACTGCCGCACTCCTTGCGCCATTTGTTTGGCCACTTGCTCACTTACTGCACCATATTTTTCCAAATCACACACATTTACACCTAACACCTGCTGCTTAACTTCATTGGCATAACTCACGACCGTTCCTTTAAAATAACGGCTGCTACCGGGAATCAGCGTAATCTGATGTGCAATATTTCCGCCCGTGCAACTCTCTGCCGTAGCCATGGTTTTCTGTACCTCCACCAACTTTTCTCCCACTGCTTCCGCCAGACTATTCATCTCATAGCCTATAAAATAATCTTGCGCAAGATGTCTCAAAGCCTCTTTTCTGTTTTCTATTTCACTTAAAATCAATTTTTTAGAAGTCCCCTTGGCTGTTAGTCGCAACCGCAGCATTCCTGGCTGGGGCAAGTAGGCCAACTTCATATATGCTGGCAGAGTGGCTTCAAAATCTTCCAGCATATCAGAAAGGAAACTCTCACCAATCCCTGCAAACATCAATGTACGGTGCTCAATAACCTCCGTTTCAAAGTGGTCCTCCATTATTCTGATCACCTCCTTCATCATGGTACGCATTTCAAAAGGCACCCCAGGCAAGGAGAATAGTAGTTTTCCCTCTTTTTCGAAACACATTCCCGGCGCTGTACCTACTGCATTAAAAATAACCCTGCATTTCTTCGGCACCAGCGCCTGCTCTTGGTTGGTAGGAGTAAACGCATATCCCCGTTGGGCAAACATTTTTTTGATATGTTCGCGCACTTCCACATTTTCAACCAACTCACTATCAAATATTTCTGCCAGAACTTTCTTGGTAATATCATCCTTCGTCGGTCCCAAGCCGCCTGTAACCAAGACCACATCATTATAGGCTAACGACTCCACAACAAATTTTCTGATGGTTTCGCCATCATCTCCTATTGTTTGTGTCAAAACCACATCAAATCCCGCGGCATTCAGCATTTTCGCCATTTCCGCAGCATTGGTGTTCACTACCTGACCAATCAATAGTTCATCGCCAATATTAATAATTGCAACTTTTACCATCTTCAAATGCGATAAAAAATCATGTTTATATACGCAAAGTGCTGTAAACCACTACTTTTGGCGGAAATAGATTTCAATAGGAACCCCTGAAAAATCCCAATGCTCCCGAATACGGTTTTCCAAATAGCGTTTATAGCTATCTTTCACATATTGAGGCAGATTGCAAAAGAATGCAAAAGAGGGGAAATAGGTTGGCAACTGGGTAACAAATTTAATCCTCACCATCTTGTCGCGATAAATAGGAGGTGGTGTTTTTTGAATTAAAGGCAATAGATAATCATTTAGTTCTGAAGTAGTTATACGTCTCTGGCGATTTTTATAAACCTGGATTGCCGTTTCCAATACTTTATATATGCGTTGTTTATTCAGCACAGAGGTAAAGATGATGGGAACGTCATCAAACGGTTCGAGCCGTTTGCGCACCAACTCTTCATACTCTTTATGGGTTTTGTTGTCTTTTTCTATCAAATCCCATTTGTTCATCACCACAACCACGCCTTTGCGGTTGCGTGCGACAAGGCTGAAAATGTTCACATCTTGTGCATCGAAACCCACGGAAGCATCGGCCATCAATATACACACATCGCTATTTTCTATGGCTCGGATAGCGCGCATAACGGAATAGAATTCCAAATTTTCTTCCACTTTTTTCTTTTTCCGCAAACCGGCCGTATCCACCAAGTAGAAATCGAAGCCGAAACCTGTGTAGCGGGTAAAAATGGAGTCGCGGGTAGTACCTGCAAGCGGTGTTACGATATGGCGTTCTTCCCCCAGAAAAGTATTGATGATAGAAGATTTGCCCACATTGGGTTTCCCTACTACGGTAATTTTGGGAAGTTCCTCATTGATCACTTCCACATCTTTCTTAAAATGGGTAACCACGGCATCCAACAAATCGCCCGTACCACTTCCCGAAACGGCAGAAATGGGGAAAATATCATCAAATCCCAACGCATAAAACTCTGTATAATCGAAGTAATTTGAGGGACTATCTATTTTATTTACAACCAAATAAAAAGGTTTCTTGGAACGGCGAAGCATCTTGGATATCTCTTCATCAAGAGGGGTAAGTCCCTCACGGCCGTCAACCACAAACAGAATCACATCAGATTCTTCAATAGCCAGGGTTGCCTGACGACGGATTTCCGACTCAAAAATATCATCAGAGCCAACAACATAGCCCCCCGTATCTATCACTGAAAATTCGTATCCATTCCAATCCGACTTCCCATAATTCCGGTCACGTGTAACACCGGCAATCGAATCCACAATCGCCTCGCGTGTTTGTGTCAAACGATTAAACAAGGTTGATTTCCCAACGTTGGGTCTTCCAACTAACGACAATATATTTCCCATTTATAACAAATTAAATATCAATAAATTGAAATAGATTAAAGGATATTGGCCAATTGCTCTTTCAATTTTTCCACTTCATCTTTCATTTTCACCACAATCTGCTGAATGTTGAAATCGTTGCATTTCGAGCCTATCGTGTTCACTTCACGCCCCATTTCTTGGACAATAAATCCCAATTTTTTCCCTTTTGATTCTGTTTCGTTCATCGTTTCGAAGAAATAGCTGCAATGTTTGCGAAGACGCACTTTTTCCTCTGTAATATCCAATTTTTCAACAAAATAGATCATTTCTTGTTCCAAACGGTTGGCATCATACTGTCCGCCCAATTTCATATCCTCGAAAGCGGCCAAGAATTTATTTTTTTGAGCTGGCACGCGCTGTTCTTCGTAGGGAGTTATTTCATCTATCAGAGAATCAATCAGTTTCACCCTTTTTGCAAAATCTGCGGCAAGTGCGCTTCCCTCTTCCACGCGAAACGTATCCACTTTCAGGCACGCTTCCAGAACCATTTTTTGAACCGCCTCCCACAAATCCTCGGGAAGTTCTTCCTTAGGGGTGGTCAGCACTTCCGGCATTTTCAGAACTTGTATAAAAATGTCGCTGGGGACCTCATTCCCCAATTTGCGGG
>JAEEUY010000226.1 GCA_016290715.1 Bacteroidales bacterium | reverse complement strand
GTCACCTCGCAGTATTGGAACATCGTCTACGGACGCACCGAGGGCGAGGCCGAGCTCGATGCCGAAGGTTTGCAAACCATGCGCACTATGGCCGACAACATGGCATGGGTGCTGAAGAAAATCCACAACGGCGACCCTGATTACCCACAAAGGGAAGCGGAACACAAGACAACAAATTTCATCAAATAAAAGAAATACAAAATCCCATTACCCCCCCTCCAACTTTTGCTGCGGCAGTACATTCCTGTGTGGGCAAATCTGTTTTTTTACAAAAAAAATAATGGGAGCAACCGCGTTTACAACATTATGGCAAGCAATCCAGACTTTGTACAATACATCGCCGACCAGTGTTCTGAGGCGGGTGAAATCACCGTAAGGAAGATGTTTGGCGACTATGGCATCTACTGCAACAATATCATCTTTGGCCTCATTTGCGACAATGGTTTTTATGTGAAACCAACGGATGCAGGAAAATCTGTACTCCGCAGTGTTAACCTGCGCCCACCTTACGAAGGGGCAAAAGACTATTTCTATATTGAGGAAGTGGATGACCACACTTACCTGTCAACACTCGTACGTCAAACCTGCAAGGAGTTGCCCCTCCCGAAACCAAAAGCAAAAAAGAAATAGTCCAGACAAAACCTGTTTATTTTACAATGATTTTTGCCGTTTTTTGGAAATTCTCAGTCTTAATTCGCAAGAAATAGAACCCTCTTTCTAATTCCGCCACAGAAATTGTCCCACAGGAGAAACCCGAAGAAACCTCCTGTCCCAAAACATTATAAATAGAATAATTCACCGATTCGCAAGGGAGGTTTTTAATATAGAGAAGATCTGAAGCAGGATTGGGGAAAACTTCTAATGACTGTTGCAAAGAACCATCGTGAACAGAAACTTGTTCAGGAATAATATTCAAAATGATTCCCTCCATTTTAGTCATTCCATAATAAAAATCAGGGTCTGGAATACTATACCAATCGTCATAGCCTTCGCCGTAGCCAAAGTTCACATGGAACTTACCATCCTCTTCACGATAGCCATCGACTACGACGTTGTGACCGACTGTCCCCTCGGGATTTTCAACAGCCAAATGGGCGGGATAACCTGCTTGTAAATTAGAAATCAAAGTGGCATACATCACGGAATCAGGTTCGCGAAATAATTGACAATTTGCAAAACCAAATCGCCGGTAAGCCTCAAAAGCCTGATCTACAGCAAAGGTACCCGAACCCTGCGAAGTATAAATCTGCGTACAAGCCGTACCGCAAGCAAAGACCACTGCGGCGGCTAACAAGTCGGAAAGTTCCTCCCCACGACCAAAAATGGCATCAACGGAATCCAATAACTCATTCAACTGCGGAAACGAAGGAAATTGCAACGATTCCCAATCATCATCAATATTATAATTACGACCAGCATAACGATGGGCATAGTCGTCGCTATCCGAAAAACGAGTACCTTGAGTTGTTCGCAAATAATTGATAATTTGTCCCATTGCAATAGCTGGACATCCGGCAAGGCTATACGAATAGCCATTTACTGGGTCTCTTGGACAAAGCTCATTATATGGTGCATTCTGCGTCCAATGCGAGGTAAGCAATCCTTCCGAACGAAGCTTCAGCGTAACAGGATCTGGAATATCCGCATTTTTAAGGGAGAGACTCTGAGCCCATCCATTCAATAAGGCAACAAAACAAGCACAAATAATCCACAATTTCTTCATAATTCAAAGACTTTTTGAAAGAGCAAAATACGGCATTCATTCCTCAACTACCTTCCCCCTTTCTTTGTGAACACATTAAAATCATAAGTAATGCCTATATTAACAGTAAAGGGCATATAGATGGCGTTGATGCCCGAAAAGACCTCCCTATCGGGGCCAGTACCCCATAACTGGCTGTAGCCAAGATTGAAAGTCCATTTCAGATGCTTACCGCCAGCGCGGAAGAAAAACTGCGGTTCCAACAACATCACTGGAACAGTAGAACGCGTGATACTCTCAGGGTGTTCCTCTGTAGCTGGCTTGTGGTCAACAAGATTGGGGAAAATACAGCCCCCTTTCACACCCAATCCGATGTCAATATGTCCTTTGGCGATACCAGCCCAGCCAAACTCAAGTTGTGCGAACGGCAGATGATAGAGAGAGGTGAACTCGCGACCGGTGTTTTCGTTTTCCCATTTGTTGCCGCCGCAGCCGTAGCCAATGAACCCTTCAAGAACAGCATGGTTCCATGCCTTGAAAGCTCCGACCGCCGCTTGACCGTAAGCGCCTTTGTAACCATTCCAATTGACGTGTGCCTGTACTGCCAACCAGTCAGTAGCACCGTAGGATGCTGTCGTCCCCACATAAGCATCACCAAAAGGCGCGGAAAGCCCGACACTGCCATTTATCTGAAGTTCTCCTTTCTCGTGAATGAGCGGCATTTCAGCCACTTGCGGACGGTAGGCGATGCAAGAGGTCATCAGTACGCAAACCATCAAAATCACAACCAATTTGAAATATTTGTTTATTGACATAATAGTGGTTTTTAGCGCAGCAAAAGTACAGCATTTTTTTAGTCTTTTTCATCACAACCTTGACTTTTTCTTCTTTTCTTGTGCCAAGATAAAAGGAAAAGATGAAGCAATGAAAGCAGGAGGTTGAGTTTACCGAAGACCTGT
>JAEEUY010000225.1 GCA_016290715.1 Bacteroidales bacterium | reverse complement strand
TGGTACTTGCCTGTGATACTGCCACCGCTTTGTAAAACATGGTTCCATATTTCCACCCGCTCGTACTCGTTGAAGCGGGAGTGGTAAACGCCAACCTTGTCGCCGAAATATTTGCGCAAACGATTCACTATCTGCGAGGTAAGGGCAATCTCAGGCAACAGATACAGCACCTGTTTGCCCTCTTTCAGCACCTCATCAATCATCTTGATGTAGATTTCGGTCTTGCCACTGCCCGTCACCCCGTGCAACAGCACCACCTCATGTTGCGTCATCTGCTCTTTTATCTCTTCGTATGCCTTCTGTTGCGGCGCCGACAGCGTAATTGATGCGGCTGAATCATTGGGGACATAGTTGGCCAAACGGCTGATTTTCTGTTCTTTAATTTGGAAAACACCTTTCTCTACCAAACTTTGCAGACGAGACGGAGATGCCGCAGGTAACTTCAACAAGTCGGCTTTGCGCATTTGGGCTTTCAAATCTCCCACACCCTTGCCACTGCGGGCGTTCATTAGAAATGCCAGCAACATATCACACTGCCCAGCGGTTCTTTTCGATGCACTCAGTTGGTCAAGTAACTGATTGAAAGCCTGTTCATCGTTGGCATATTCGGGCGTCAGCGACACGTATGTTTCGATCTTCGGCTTGTAGGGATCACGGATTTCCTCATCGGTAATCACCACATCCTTTTCCACCAACGACTTGATAATGGGAATCACCTTCTGCATGTTCAGCGTCTTCGAAATCTCGTCGATAGTCATCATAGGGCGGTACGACAAAGCCTCCGTAAGGCGCAACTCCCTTTCGGTCAGCGTGGAAACATCTCCGTCAAAAGCGGGATTGAGCATGATTTTGGTCTCGCTGGCAATCTTCAGCGCCGATGGCAGAGCCACGGCCATCACTTCGCCCAGCGTGCACATGTAATAGTCGGCAATCCATTGCCACAACTTGTACTGCTGAGGCGACACTATCGGCTCATTGTCAATAACATCCAGCACATACTTGACATTCACCTGATCAGGAACGCGGGTGTGCACCTCCACCACCAAGCCCGAATAGAGCTTGCTCTTGCCAAAAGGAACCACCACCCTCATACCAAAAGCCAACGGCACATCCAAATCGTGGGGCAAACGATAGGTAAAGAGCCCTGGCAATGGTAAAGGTAGCAATATATCAGCAAAATAGGTCGTGCGTTCCATATCGCAAAGATACAATTTTTAGACTTGTATCCTCCTATAAAAAAGTAAAGGCAAACATCCTGATGGACATTTGCCTTTCTTCGTAATGATTGGAAGAAAACTATTTCTTCGTATTCATATAAGCAATCAAATCAAGCACTTTGTTTGAGTAGCCCATTTCGTTGTCGTACCAAGCAATCACCTTAACGAAATTGGGATTCAACATGATACCACCGGCAGCGTCGAAAATAGAAGTTCTCTTGTCGCCAATGAAGTCGGTTGAAACAACTGCATCTTCAGTATAACCCAGAACGCCTTTCAGTTCGTTCTCGCTGGCTTTCTTCATAGCAGCCTTGATTTCATCATAAGTGGTAGCTTTCTCCAAACGGCAGGTCAGGTCAACAACCGAAACGTCCAAAGTGGGAACGCGGAACGACATGCCCGTGAGACGGCCTTTCAGTTCGGGGATAACTTTGGTCACAGCCTTGGCAGCACCCGTTGATGAGGGGATGATGTTGCCGGCAGCGGCTCTACCACCACGCCAATCCTTAGCAGAAGGACCATCCACGGTCTTCTGGGTAGCGGTTGTAGCGTGAACGGTGGTCATCAAACCTTCCACCATGCCGAAATTGTCGTGCAGCACCTTTACGATAGGAGCCAAGCAGTTGGTGGTGCAAGAAGCGTTGGAAACGATAGGCTGACCATTGTATGTATCATTGTTAACACCCATAACAAACATAGGAGTGTCATCTTTTGAAGGAGCAGACATAACCACTCTCTTGGCACCGGCTGCGATATGTTTCTCTGCCAATTCTTTGGTGAGGAACAAACCCGTAGATTCAACGACATATTCGGCACCCACTTCGTTCCATTTCAGGTTAGCGGGATCTTTCTCTGAAGTAACACGGATCTTGTCGCCATTGACAACCAGGCAACCGTCTTCTACTTTTATATCACCCTTAAATTGACCGTGAATAGAATCATATTTAAGCATATAAGCCATATAATCAACATCCAGCAAGTCGTTGATGGCAACCACTTGGATATTTTCTCTTTCTATGGAAGCACGGAAAACCAATCTTCCGATACGACCAAAACCATTAATACCAACTTTAATTTTTTCCATAATTCGTTTATTTTAAATTGTTTATATAAAATACCCTCGTTTTTACAAGGTTGCAAAAGTAAGAAAAAAATTTTTTTGTTAGAAATAATTATTTGGATTTTTTTCCTTGATTATGCTTTTTCGACATTATTACAATATACTCGTTGCTCATGGTGGCAACTTTGGCTCCAGCTTTATTGGTCGGACTTGTTTTTGAAGGCATTCTTTTATTAGGAATTTCTCGAACAATGGTTTGTTCATGATCAAATCCATATTTTTCAAATATCTCAGCAGTAAAATAATCCAAAGGTATTTGAATACCTTTCACGGTTCTATTTCCAACCACATAACATATTCTCCCACCTGGTCTAATTTTAGGAGCAATATTTTTCATGGAATCTGAATAATCGTATAAAAACGAAACAACTTCCAAATACCGTTTATAATCTTCTTTTTCTATTAATCCTAACTCCTTTTTAATAGATTGAGTTTCAATTTCTTGTTCTGATTTTCGACTACCACCCATTAAGATTCTATCCAAATTTTTAGCATTTGGGAAATTGAACCATTCATTTGCCCATCGGGAAAATTGTCCGTATGCTACTGTTGTATGACTATCACCATACGGTGGAGAGGTCACAATCATATCAACAGAATCATCTGGTAAGATTTCATTAGGGATATTGTTAACTGTATTAAAATCACATATTTGTATTTTCGTCTTTGGCGAATCATTCAAATATTGTTTTAATCCCTTGAGATTTCTTCTCGCTTTACTTTCAAATAATGCAAATACATCAGGATTAAATTGTTTGATTTTTTCTTCTGCCATTCGAAATCTCTTAAATTCACCATTTCGAGTAAACGAAACCTCGCGAACCACTTCCGAAAGAGCAACTTGGAAGAATAGTTGAACATCTTCATCAAAAGTATTGATTATTTGTGAAATATACGATAACTTGATTAGGCTGTCTTCAGAATACCAAAAGGTATAATTGGATATACGGGAAAAATCGGTGGATATGACTTTCTCTTTTTCAAAAACAAACGGAAAGAGTTGTATTTCGGATAGACATTTTTCTATAGTATCAATGTCAAATCTTGTTGTTTTGGCTTTTGAAATCAAGCAAGCTAAAGGATTTATATCCGTACCTATACTGTTAATTCCCTTCAAAGAAGCTTCTACCAATGTTGTACCACTCCCCATATATGGATCAAATATCAAGTCACACTTGCCTGAAGGAGCAAATCTCTCAATCAATGTACGTGCCACCTGAGGAATCATCATAGCAGGATAGGCATGATAACAATGTGTAAACTCCTTTGTATTAGCAGTTTTAAAATCCCAATTTTTATCAACAACTCGTCTATACATATCACACTATTTCTTAAGCAAGTTTACAACAAAAATCCTTTTCTCACAATTTGAGAGTAAAAAACTTTTCAACAATTGTATTTTTGCATTCAAATGCGGCACACATGAAATCACAAAACTCAGAAATTGAGGAACAAATTATCCAAAAAATTAAAACTTTACGAACAGAACGCAATATTAGTCAATCAGCAATGGGCGATATTTTAGGTATTTCTCATGGTCTAGTTGGTAATATTGAAAGTCCTCGTTTCCAGCACAAATATACAATTAAACAAATATACACCTTCTGTTCTTTCATTAATTATCCCTTCGAAAAGATTTTTCTTTCCGAAAGTGAATTATCATCTAGCGATTTTCTTAAAATTTTAATTGAAAAAATTATTGATTATGACGAATAAAGACTTAATAATCAAAAAATTCCACGATGTTAAAAAACGTGGATTTGTAAAAAGCAACCGCAAAAACAATACAGGTATTGGTAAAACATTTGAAGATCTTATCGGGGTCAAAGAAAACAACAAAAAGCAACCTGATTTTGCAGGTTTTGAAATAAAATCCCAACGCGATCACACCCAGTCTTACTTAACATTATTCACAAAATCTCCTTCTTTTCCCTTGGGTGCCAATACCTATTTAAAAGAAAATTTCGGTTCTCCTTATGAGGACAATCCAAAAATCAAAAACTTACACACAAGCTTATTTACCAAGAAATTAAACACTTATAAGGGAAAATATGCTTTTTCACTTATCAATGACCAAAAAACGAAAAGAATATACATTGCAGTATATTCAATCCGAACCAAAAAGCTATTAGACAAATCGTGCGGATACCTATACAGTGACTTGGAACCTATCTTTAAAACAAAACTGAATAATCTATTTTACGTCAACGCTGAAACAAAAAAAGATGCCAAAGGAACGGAATATTTTTTCTTCAACAAAGCGGATATATATGAACAACCTTCATTTGCAAAATTCCTAGACCTACTTGATAAAGGTTTAATTATGTTTGATATTCGAATTGGCTCTTACAAATCCGGCAAGAATCTTGGTAAAACACATGACCATGGCAGCTGTTTCCGTATAATGGACAAAAACCTTTGCAAATTGTACGCTAAACATTCAACCATACAATAATACTTTTGTGACATCCGCGGCGCATATCCGTCTTGTTTCATTGCATCAATATACCAGCGCCGCGTGGAAAACGCTGGGACCATCCTTCGCAGGGGTTTTGGTCGCTTCGCTCCCGCCACCCCTGCCTATTAATCTTTTGCCCCTATCAGGGCACTAATACAACCCTATAAGGGCGTTCAGACTACAGCGTGGGGTGCAACCCCTCGCTCAATTGGTCGTTCGTCGTCAACGCAATGCCACCATATCATCACAAATGATGTTTTACCCAAACTGCATTGCGAATTTACGAGCGGAAAAACGGAGCATGAGTAAAAAAAGAACACTCTGTTTATTAAAAACTGGCTGTTGAAAATTATCGGCTGGCAAAAAATTTCACACATACCGATTTTATATCTTTGTTCGTTTAATATCGGGTAATTGCCGCTACCAGGGCTTTTATCCGTTATTGAAGAAAAAATCATCATTTTAGAATCATAAATTAGCATGACTATGAATATCTTCACAAAACGTTTGGGACTTCTGTTGGTTGCTTTCTTGCTCGCCGCACCCGTATGGGCACAGCGCAATGTAACGCACGATTCGCCTATGTATGAGTACAATACGGCTATGGAACTGTTCCAAAAGGAGAAATACGGAGCCGCCCAACGCTACTTCAAGTATGTGTATGAGCACATTGCCGACAAGCAACAGGATATCAAGGCCAACTCCTACTTCTATATGGGAGTGTGCGCCGCCAACCTCACCAACGACGAGGCCGACTTCCTGCTCAAGGATTTCATCCGACACTACCCCGTGCATGCCAATGTGCCTCAAGCTCATTTCTATCTAGGCCGCTTCTATTTCTCGAAAAAGCAATACAAAAAAGTGCTTGAGAACTTCAACGAAGTGGATGAGCGCAACATCAAGCCCGAGGATATGGCCGAATACGACTTCAAGAAAGGCTACGCCTACTTCGCCACCAAAGATTATGCCGAAGCCAAGTACTACTTCCACGAAGCTCGCCAGTATGAGGGACAATACAAAAAGAAAGCCATTTACTACGCAGCCCATATCGCCTACGAAGAAAAACAATACGAAGCCGCATTGAACGACTTCCTTTTGCTCAAAGATGACCCTGCCTATCAGGAGGCTGTGCCTTTCTATCTCACCCAGATCTACTTCATCCAAGGGCGCTACGAGGACCTGATTGCCATCGCTCCGCCATTGCTCGCCAATGCTTCCGATAAGACCGAAATCGACCGCACACTGGCACTCTCTTACTACAACCTCGGGCGCTACAGCGAAGCACTGCCCTATTTTGAATATTACCTCGCCGCCAACAAGGGCGAAATCGACCGCAACGACAATTACGCCATCGGCTACACCTACTACCAGAACCAAAAATACAAAGAAGCCATTAACTACCTGTCGAAAGCCACTGGTGAACAAGACCTTATCGCTCAAAACAGCTACTACATTATCGGCGACTGCTACCTGCAACAGCGCATGCTCAACTTCGCCTCGCAAAGTTTCTATGAGGCCTCAAAGTAT
>JAEEUY010000224.1 GCA_016290715.1 Bacteroidales bacterium | reverse complement strand
ATAGATCAGGTAGTTTTATGTGCCCATACAGCGATGTGGTGGCTGATGAATGTGTGGTTCGCGGTGTTACCTATGAGGTGATTTCTGACTTGCAAGCTACAGCCATTCTGAACGAAATTGCCGCGATTGAGAATAATATGGATGAGATCAGACTGACCAAATTGCCCAAGATTGCGGTCTATTCTCCCAAAAACAAGTTGCCGTGGGACGATGCCGTTACATTGGTATTGACCTATGCCGAGATTCCTTACGATGTGTTATACGATACGGAGGTGCTGAATGGCGAATTGCCAAAATACGACTGGCTGCATCTTCACCATGAGGATTTTACAGGGCAATATGGGAAATTTTGGGCTAATTATCGGGGAGCTGCATGGTATCGCGAAGATGTGGCGGAACAAGAGGCAACCGCGGCCAAACTGGGGTATGCCAAGGTTTCGCACATGAAGTTGGCGGTGGCAAAAAGTATTCGGGATTTTGTCGCAGGTGGGGGATACCTGTTTGCCATGTGTTCAGGGCCAGACAGTTTTGATGTGGCGCTTGCCGCCGAAGGGGTTGATATTTGCGATGTGATGTTTGATGGCGACCCCATGGACCCTAACGCCCAAGAAAAATTGGACTATAGTAAAACCTTTGCTTTTACCAATTTCCATATTGTTACCAATCCCTATCAATACGAAATATCGGATATTGATGTAAAACCTACACCAAGTCGGAAAAAAAATGATTTTTTCACCCTTTTTGAATTCTCTGCCAAGTGGGATCCTGTACCAACGATGCTTTGCCAGAATCATACAAATGTGGTTCCGGGCTTTATGGGTCAGACAACGGCCTTTAATAAAGAGTTTATCAAACCCTATGTCTTAATCATGGGGGAATCCCCCCAATTCAATGAAGCCCGGTATATTCATGGCGAGTACGGAAAGGGGACATGGACATTTTATGCAGGGCACGATCCCGAAGATTACCAGCACTTTGTAAACGATCCTCCTACCGATCTCAATCTTTTCCCCAATTCTCCCGGCTATCGTCTCATTTTGAACAATGTTCTGTTCCCTGCCGCTAAAAAGCAGGTTCGAAAAACCTAAAACATGTTGATAGTACTCGTTATTCTTTATCTTTTCGGCTTACCTTTAGCCATTATGATAATGAGTCAGCGATGGCCTGTCATTCAGAAAATCAGTCCGATGGTGATTTTGTATGTGATAGGGATTGTTGCAGGGAATACCTTTTTTTCAAATGCTGTTGTCGGCAAGATTTGCACATCTATTTCCAATGTGGTGGTACTGATGGCAATACCCCTGATGCTGATGGGGTGTAATTTCAGATCGTGGTCCACGAAGTCGGTGGTTAAAACTTTTTTGGTGGGATTGGTGAGTGTGCTATTGGTAACCATTACGGGATATTTTATTTTTCACTCTTCGGCGCACATGGCACAAATTTCTGACATGGATTATGCCAAAATCAGTGCCGTTATGACGGGAATATATATTGGGGGAATCCCGAATCTGGCACCGGTTTCAAAGGCAGTGGACATGCCGCATCATCTCTTCCTGATTGTCTCGGGCTACGATTTGATTGTTACGGGTTTGTATTTGCTCTTAATCGTATTTTTCGGTGAAAAAATTATTCGTAAAGTTTTTAAGATAAATCATTTGCCTGCGAATGAGCAGAGTGATGTGCTTTCCGATGAGTCTGATTCTATTCAAAAGAAGGATTATAAATCATTGATTATCAATAGGGGAGCGGGTGTTTTGACCGCTTTTATGGTGGTAGTCCTTTCTTATGGGCTGTCGCTCCTGATACCGATTGAAAACACCGTGGCGATAATTATCATTATTTTGACAACCTTATCTATATTGCTGTCTTTTACCAGACCTGTCCGGCGATTGGAAGGCACTTTTGATGTGGGTTTGTATTTTGTGTATGTTTTTTGTCTGGCGGTGGCCACCATGGTGAATATTCACGAGATGGAATTTTCCAAATATCTTTTCATTTTGTACTACATCGCCTTTGCTGTTTTCGGGTCGTTGGTTTTGCAGATTATTCTGGCAAAAATATTTAAAATAGATGGCGACCTTGTCTTGGTCAGTTCCATTGCACTGATCAACTCGCCTCCTTTTGTGCCGATGGTGGCAGCGGTATTGAACAACAAAAACGTCATTCTCCCCGGCATCGCCATCGGACTATTAGGCTATGCAGTGGGAAATTATCTTGGTATAGGCATTTTTATGCTGTTGTCGTAATTTTTATGCTTTGTCAGGTTCATGGTTTTTCTCTAAAAAAAATCAAGGCTTTCACCTCTCTCATTATTTTTATGTGTACATTTGCAAACTTTAAAAAAATAATATCATTATGAATAATACTGTGGATATCAAAGAATTAAATGATAAAATCCAGCGCGAAAGTTCTTTTATCGACATCGTGAACATGGAAATGAATAATGTTATTGTGGGACAAAAGATGATGGTGGAAAAATTGCTCATTGGTTTACTGGCCAATGGACACATTTTGTTGGAAGGGGTTCCGGGATTGGCCAAAACACTGGCAATTAAATCATTGGCTAATGTTATTCAGGCCAAGTTCAGCCGTATTCAGTTTACTCCCGACCTTTTGCCTGCCGACCTGTTAGGAACACTGATATATAGCCAGACAAAAGAGGAATTTATTGTTAAAAAAGGCCCTATTTTTGCTAATTTTATTTTAGCTGATGAGATCAACCGTGCTCCGGCGAAAGTTCAGAGTGCCTTGTTGGAAGCGATGCAGGAGCGACAAGTTACCATTGGTGAGGAAACATACAAACTGGAAGAGCCATTCCTGGTCCTGGCAACGCAGAACCCTATTGAACAAGAAGGCACTTATCCTTTGCCAGAGGCGCAGGTGGACCGTTTTATGATGAAAGTGGTGGTTTCTTATCCCAAACAAGATGAAGAAAAGCAGATTTTACGTCAACATCTTGCCGCCCAATTCCCTACAACCAAAACTGTACTGAAAGCGGAAGATATCTTGAATGCCCGTAATGTGGTGAAAGAGGTTTATCTTGATGAAAAAATTGAGCAGTACATTACCTCTATCGTTTTCGCTACGCGTTATCCTGATGAGTATGGTTTGGGAAAATTCAAGAATATGATTAGCTATGGTGCTTCGCCTCGTGCCACCATTAACTTGGCGTTGGCCGCTCAAGCTTATGCCTTTATCAAGCGCCGTGGTTATGTGATTCCGGAAGATATCCGTGCGATTTCATACGATGTGCTTCGTCACCGTATAGGCTTAACCTACGAAGCCGAGGCCGAAAATATCACTTCTACGGATATCATTAGCGAAGTGCTGAATATCGTTGAGGTTCCATAATATTGCCTTGTCATTATCTGAGAGAAAACATATCCTGATATCTTATCGAACAGCAAGAGGGAATGGAGTTTTTGTTTTATGGAAGCATCAGAATTATTAAAAAAGGTTAGGAAAATAGAAATTCGCACACGGGCGTTGTCACAGCAAATCTTTGCGGGTGAGTATCATAGTGCCTTCAAAGGTCGTGGTATGGCATTCAGCGAGGTGCGCCAGTATAATTATGGGGACGATGTCCGGTTTATAGACTGGAATGTTACCGCCCGATTTAACACCCCGTATGTGAAGATATTTGAGGAAGAACGGGAGATGACCGTGATGTTGCTGATTGATGTGAGCGGTTCGCATCTTTTCGGCACCAAACAGCAGTTTAAGGCGGATTTGATTACGGAATTGGCGGCAGTGCTCTCTTTCTCGGCTATTTATAATAATGATAAAGTCGGCGTAATCTTCTTTAGCAATCATGTTGAGAAATTTATCCCTCCGCAAAAGGGGAAAACGCATATTCTTCGTATTATTAGAGAATTGTTGACCTTTAAACCATCTGATTCACAGACGGATATATCTGAAGCGTTGCGATATTTCACCAATGCTATCAAGAAAAAATGTACGGCCTTTTTAATCTCTGATTTTATTTCCGGAGATTTTGAGCAGGCGTTGAAAATAGCCGCCAACCGGCACGATATTGTGGCTTTGAATGTGATGGATACGGGCGAGATGTCGCTGCCCAATATCGGATTGGTGAAGTTGTTGGATCCGGAGACACAGCAATATGTTTGGGCAGATACCTCCAGCAATGAAGTGCGTGCCTATTACGACCGTTGGTGGCAACAATTGCAAAGCCGGAATAGCGAGTTGTTTCATCGCGCCGGCGTTGATGTGGCACAACTGTACACGAACAGGGATTATGTCCCCGTTTTGTCAGAATTGTTTAGACGCAGAGGATAATCCATCGTCCCAAAGAATTTCATGGATGATGATGTCGTGCGGCTCTGTCGGAATGTGTGGCAATAGTTGAAAATCGAAACAGAGTCCAATGGTGGGCGTTGTGGGATATTGGGCGAGAAAGCGATCATAATAGCCTTTCCCTCGTCCAAGCCGATGTCCCTCGCGGTCGAAAGCCATTCCCGGAACCACTATCAGATCAATTTTCCCCGTGTAAGGAGCATTGGTGGGCTCCAAAATATGGAAAGCGCCCTCTTTCATCGCACTCTCTTTCGTGAGAGTAACAGGAATGATGTCATCGCCATCCACTACGGGTAAGATGATTCTTTTTTGCTCTTTCCAGCGATGAATAAAAGCAAGGGTTTGCACTTCATCGGGAAGGGAGGCATAAAGCATGACAGTCTCCGCTTGCCGGAAAAGAGGGTGTCGTTCCAGTTTTTCTAAAATAACCCCTGATTTCTTAAGGAGTTGCTCTGGGGTAAAACTCTTTTTTAATAACCTGATTTGTTGGCGTAAATGAGTTTTCATCTTGTTTTATTCGATAAAATTTATAACGTTTTTGAAAAAAATATATTGTTAAAAATAGAGAATGAAAACAGAACTTCCATTAAAAAGTTGTATTTTTGCAAGTTCTTTAAAATAGGCTAAAATTACAATCTATGAAAAAGTACGATGAAGTTGAAACCGACCACTCCCCGATAGAAAATTTGGATGAATATTTGGATTTGGATATACGCACAGGAATTAGCAATGAAACCAAGAAAATTGCAGCGAATCCCTATTTGTCTCGCGGATTGAGTGATTTGCCAAAACCGGAGGAGACCTATTGCAAGCAGTATTCCCCTGCCTCCTGTAAACTGAACAGTTATGATTGGCTGAAGGAGATTGATGTTACGGTAGAGCATTTGGAGTGTCCGTATGCAGAAGTGCGTTTTAAGAATAGTCATAAGGATTTTTATTTGTTACCTAAAGAAGGCGTTTTTCATGTGGGCGACATTGTGGTGGTGGAAGCTGCTACGGGACACGATATTGGTATCATTTCCATGCTGGGAAAAAGCGTGTTCCAACAGATGAAGCATAAAAATGTGGGGGAAAAAGATGTTGTGAAGAAAATATACCGTACGGCACGCTATACGGATATAGATAAATGGATTTCTTCTGTGAATCAGGAACATACAACAATGCTGTCATCCCGCTACATCGCTTGGGATTTGGGGTTGAAGATGAAAGTGAATGATGTGGAATATCAGGGAGATGGCACAAAAGCAATTTTCTATTATTCGGCAGAAGACCGTGTGGATTTCCGTGAGTTGATAAAAATTTTGGCGGAACAGTTTAAGATCAGGATTGAGATGCGGCAGATTGGGGTGCGTCAGGAAGCCGGGCGTTTAGGGGGAATAGGCACTTGCGGACGCGAACTGTGCTGCTCCTCGTGGCTTACCAATTTCCAGTCGGTTTCAACTTCGGCTGCTCGTACCCAACAATTGTCACTTAATCCTCAAAAATTAGCCGGACAGTGTGGAAAGCTGAAGTGCTGTCTTAATTTTGAACAATCAACCTATCTTGAAGAGTTAAAAGCATTTCCTGCCCCCAACGTACAACTCAAAACGAAGAACGGAAAGGGTATTTATAGCAAAATAGATATCTTTAAAAAAATTGTCTGGTACCATTACGCCAATAACAATTCTACCATTTTTGCCATTCCACTGGACAAAGTGAATGAGATTATTGAGATGAATAAAAATAACAAGTTCCCTGAAAGTCTGGAAGAGTTCTCAGTTGTTAATCAAAATAAGGTAGAAGAGGTGAATTATAGTTTGGATGAATTGAAAAATATTGAAGATAAATAATTTATGAAAAATCTATGGCTGTCATTCTTCCTGGTCGCATTGCTTTTTTCATCTTGTAAAAAGGATATTTTTTATGAAGAGATTTTTGTGGTAAATGAGAATGGATGGGGCATGGATTCTCCTGTAATGTGTGAGTTTGAAATCACAGACACGTTGCAATATTACACGATATATATGGATATTCGGAATACCATTGATTTTGAGACACAGAATCTGTATGTATTTATGGATAGTGAAGATCCTACGGGCGACAAAAACAGGGATACTTTGGAGTTTTTGCTTGCGGATAACCACGGGCATTGGAAAGGGCATGGCAACGGCCGTTATCGTGATTACCAGTACATTTTTTACCCTAAAGTGCGCTTTCCGTACAAGGGGAAATACAAGTTCGTATTCCAGCAGGCGATGCGTGAGGATGAGATTAAAGGGATTGCCAATTTTGGGATGACCATCTGTTATTTTGATGAAAAAAGATTCCAAAACCATGAATAACATCGTTGAAAAAGATGTATTTTTGCAATCCACTTGAATTTTGAATAATTAATATTTAACATACTAAAAAATAAATAATTATGGTAGAAAAAATCACATCAAGCAAACAAGCAATGGAGATGGAAGAGCGTTATGGTGCCCATAACTACCATCCCCTTGGCGTTGTTATTTCTAAAGCGAAAGGTCCTTATATGTGGGACGTGGAAGGGAAAAAATACTTTGACTTCCTTTCAGCTTATTCTGCAGTAAACCAAGGGCATTGCCACCCTAAAATTATCCAAGCGATGATTGACCAATGTCAAAAGGTAACTTTAACTTCTCGTGCGTTCTATAATGACTGCTTGGGACCGTATGAAAAATATGTAACGGAAACATTTGGTTATGATAAGGTTTTACCGATGAACTCGGGTGCAGAAGCCGATGAAACTGCCTTGAAACTTTGTAGAAAATGGGCTTATATGAAGAAAGGTCTTCCAGAAAACCAAGCCAAAATCATTGTATGTGATGGCAATTTCCACGGAAGAACCATTACCATTATCTCTATGTCCACCGACCCCGATGCGTATGCGGGTTATGGTCCATATACGCCAGGTTTCATTAAGATTCCGTATAACGACATCCCGGCTTTGGAAAAAGCCTTGGAAGATCCTAATGTGGCAGGTTTCATTCTTGAACCTATTCAAGGGGAAGCGGGTGTTTATGTTCCGGAAGATGGTTATTTGCGCAAAGCAGCCGACTTGTGCAAAGCTAAGAATGTGTTGTTCATTGCCGATGAAGTACAAACAGGTATTGCTCGTACCGGCAAAATGTTAGCTTGCGACCACGAAGGCGTTCGCCCTGATATTCTTATCTTGGGAAAAGCACTTTCCGGTGGTACGATGCCTGTATCTGCAGTTTTGGCAGATGACGATATTATGCTGAACATCAAACCCGGTGAACATGGTTCTACTTTCGGTGGTAATCCTATCGCTTGCAAAGTTGCTATCGCTGCATTGGAAGTGGTTAAAGAAGAGAATTTGGCTGAAAAAGCAGCTTATCTTGGAAAAATCTTCCGCGATGAGATGAATAACGTTAAAAGTGATATGATTCAAACGGTAAGAGGAAAAGGTTTGTTGAACGCCATCATTATTCGTCCTAAAAATGGAAAAGAAGCATGGGATGTGTGTGAAAAGATGAAAGAATTAGGCGTTTTGGCAAAACCAACCCATCAACATATTATCCGTTTTGCTCCTCCATTGGTTATCACAGAAGCCGAATTGAGAGAAGCTATCGAATTGATTAAAAAAGCAATTTTATCGTTTGAATAATTTTTTGAAGACGATATTGGTAAAATGGGGTATCAAACGATACCCCATTTTTATTTTAATATAACTATCTGCAATATAATGAAATGAATATTTTTTATAATTCTGTGGAGAATTTATGGATGATACGTTGGGGAATAGTTAGATTAGATTTGTTTTGCAAATAACCGGCATAAAGAAGTTCATCAAGATGATCGGTAATCAGAGGGTCATCAATGGCCTCTTTCATATCACAAAGCTGAAATTTAGTTTTAGGACTCTCCCTGATTTTGTTAAACAGTTCCTGTATTTGATATTCCACCTTTTCCCAGTCGGGAGCATAAATATCAATACCAATCCATTCGTACTCTTTATCGGTAGGCGGATTGTCATCGATGTATGCTGCAACAGCATCTTCCTCGCCCGCCTCAGGAGAATCATAATAAAAGGCAATGATGATCAGCTCATTTTCCTTCAAATAACTCCCTCTTTTATGGAGGCTATTTTTGCGGGTTTCACGAAAGTGTTTTTCGCATAACTTGCGTGTATTTTCAAAATCGCTTGTGGAAGGTATTTTCTTCATATTGAATATTTAAAGGATTCTAGTAAAAACAAACGTAAAATTGCCATGAAAGCATAAACCATCTCAGAACGTATATGCAATGGGATGTATTTGCTTTAGAATAGGATTTAGTTTCTTTAGTATTTGTGCAGATGGCGAATTTTCTGTTGCGAAAGTATAATAAAATGTTGAAAAAAATATATTTTTAATGAATAAATTTCGTGGGCTGGTAATCGTTCATTTATCATGTCAGCTTTCTTATTCAAGAAGAAAGAAAGGCTTTAGATAGGTTTGATTCCAATGATTTCCCGTACATCACGCACTGTTGGGGCAGCACTTGCGTGCGCTTTTTCAGCACCATTCCGGATGACTTTTCTCAAATATTCATCATCGTTTCGGAGTTCTTGGATGCGTTCGTAGATAGGCGCAATGAATTGAATCATGTCGTTGGCCAACTGCTTTTTCATGTCTCCGTAGCGGATGCGGCACTGGTTGTATTCTTCTTCAAAAAATTGCAGCGTTTCGGGTGCTGAAACCGCACGCATAAGGGCAAATAGATTCTCAATGGCTTGCGGCTTTTCCTGATTGGGTTCTGTTGGCCCGGAATCGCTAACGGCTTTCATTACTTTCTTGCGTATAACTTCTGGAGTGTCAGAGAGATAAATGCAGGAATTTTCATTGTCCGATTTGGACATTTTCGTTGAACCATCCAACCCCGGAATTTTTACCAGCGCTTGTCCATAGTTATAGGCGACAGGCAGTTTGAAATAGTCAACATTGTAGATGCTATTAAACCGTTGGGCAAAGTCGCGGGTCATCTCCAAATGTTGTTCCTGATCCT
>JAEEUY010000223.1 GCA_016290715.1 Bacteroidales bacterium | reverse complement strand
CGAACAATGGCAGTAAAATACATTCCGTTCTTCCCAGAACCAATTGAAGGGCAAGCAATTCTTAGCAATTTTAGCCGTACTTTGCGCTACAAGGGCAACACCGATGTGAAAGGTCGTCTGCTACGCGGTATGCCATACTACGAAGTGGAACCCACGGAAACAGTAGGTGAACAATCCACCGAGAATATGATTATACGAGGCGAATGTTTGTCGGCTTGTGCATACTTGAAAGATAAGGGAGTGAAAGTGGATTTGGTGTATATCGACCCGCCATTTGCCAGTGGTGCCGACTATGCCAAAAAAGTGTATATCCGCCGTAATCCTAAAATTGCAGAAGCAATAGCAAAGGCGGAAGAAGAATTGGATATTGATGAGCTAAAAGCCTTTGAGGAGAAAATGTATGGTGATGTTTGGGACAAAGAAAAATATCTCAATTGGATGTACGAAAACCTCTGTGCCATCAAATCCGTAATGAGTGACACTGCAAGCATTTACGTGCATTTGGATTGGAACATTGTGCATTATGTCAAAATCTTGATGGATGAGATTTTTGGAGGATTTGAATTTTCTGAAATATCTTGGATTTGCGGCCTAATGGGTGCAGGAGAGAGATTCCCTAAATCCCACGAGACAATATTGTATTACTATAAATCTGAATCAGTGTTTAATCCGCCACACAGAATTGGATATTCTGACAGAATTGTTAATGCACTACAAAAAGATGAAGGTGGATGGTATTACACAAGAGGACGAGAGAGTAGCGGTGGTATGAACTGTTTGAAGTCATATATATGCAAGGACGCAACGAAAACCAAAGAAGAAGCTGTTAAGTGGGCTTCAGAAAACAGACCTCAACCTGTGTGGGATACTTGGATTGGCAAGCCCGAAATAGCAAAAGTATTTGGTGATTATGGCGTTGGAACCTATGCTTACACGCCAACTGAAAATGTAAACTATGCTACTCAAAAACCCGAAGCCTTGCTTGAGCGTATCATTAAAGCAAGCAGTAACGAAGGTATGATAGTTGCTGATTTCTTTGGCGGTAGCGGTGTAACGGCAAAAGTTGCCAGCGATTTGGGTAGAAAGTTCATCCATTGCGACATCGGCATCAACAGCATACAGACAACAAGAGACCGCCTTGTAGCTGCCGGTGCTAATTTCCGCGTGATGGAGATAAAAGACGGCGTGCAACTCTATCGCAACCCTGTTCAAACTATGGAGAAAATAAAGTTGCTAATTCCAGGCTTGAAAAACGAAGATAAGGTTAATGAGTTTTGGGAAGGTTACATAAGCGTCAGCAAACTTGGTAAAGTACCAGTGTATGTTCCTAACCTGATGGATAGCAGCAGCAAACTTCTCGATGATGTGATGATGAACCGCATCCTTCACGAAGCAATTCCCGATTTGCCCGACGACATTAAGAAAGTCATTGTCTATTACATCGACATCACAAGCAAGGAAGAAATTGAAAACTTCATAAAAGACGATAAATCTACGCTTGTGGAAATTGAATTGCTTGATTTGAAAGATGTTCTTGATGATGTGGTAATAGAGGATGATGCGGAATTTGAATGTAAAAAAGCAACACAGGAATTAATGGGGCAAGTGGTTGAAACAGAAGGGTATGTAGTTGAGATAAGCAAATTCATGAGTGACCGTGTGATGCAAAAAATCGCTGACTACAATAAAAAAGCCTTTGCCAATGACAAAAAAGGAACGTTCAAGCCAATAGAAATCAGTCCAAATGGTTTGGAACTCATTGAGTTTCTGTCTTTAGATTGTACATCAGCCGAGGGAGAATGGCATAGCGACAGCGAAAACAAGATTGACAAAAATGGCTATGTGATTGTAAATGGTGAAAAGACAAAGAAATTTTGGGACGGAACAATTCATTGTGAAAAGAAACCTTTGCGGTTGAAAATACGGAATATTTGCGGAGACGAAACTGTGTGGAAAATTGAGTAGTTTCTAACTAAATGCCTTTCCCATTTCTAAGTTTGTGGCTTGCAGGCTCGAAGTCTAACAGACTTAAAGACATTTTTGACTTTTTGCCGTCTCTTCTTTTAGCCTTTCAGCCCAAGAGTTGAGTGGCTGACGCCGTCTATGAGTTTCTTGGCTTCGCCGTTTCTGAGTTTCAAAGTTTGAATGCCTGCGGCGTTTCAATGGGCTTGCGCCCGTTTCTGGTTTTCAGTGGCTAACGCCGTTTCAATGGCTTCGCCGTT
>JAEEUY010000222.1 GCA_016290715.1 Bacteroidales bacterium | reverse complement strand
CCACCACACCACCTACTGGCAGCACGGCGACCATCTCGGCAGTGCGAGCTGGGTGACCGACACGAATGGATTGGGCTACCAGCACCGGCAGTATATGCCATGGGGCGAGCAATGGGTAGATCAGCGCAAGACAGGCTACTCGTATAATACTCGCTACACCTTCTCCGGCAAGGAGCGCGATGAGGAGACAGGTTTTAGTTATTTTGGGGCACGGTACTACCAGCCTTCCCTCTCCATCTGGCTCTCCGTTGACCCGATGGCGGACAAGTACCCGAGCCTGAGTCCGTACGTGTATTGCGGGGACAATCCGGTGAGGTTGGTGGATCCGGATGGGAGAGAATATATCCCCGTTGGAGATGAGGCTGCAAAGTCAGCGACTGTTTCTCAAATACAAAATCAGACTAATTTGCATATTTATATAGACAAATATGGGTATTTGAGAGCAGAAGGAAAAGCAAAAAACAAAATTGACAGATTTTTACAAAAATCTTGCAACGACGAAAGTGTGCAAGTTTACTTGGACTGTAAAAATGAAAATTCATTTAGGTGGTCTGACGGTTCTATTCGACCGACAGCAGAAGGAGGAGGATATGATGGTAATTATCTCTGGGAAAGTTGTGCAGTTGCAAGACAGTGTGTTTGTCCACAAAAATTAGCAGAGTTTGATGCATCTGTCGGGGATAGTAAACCAGGTCTAACTATGATTCATGAAATGGCGGAAGGCTACTTTGGTGGAAAGATCGCATTGAGAACAGGGAAGGGTTCTCCAATGGCTGAAATCGAAGGCTCAACGTATGATCGTGCTCACAAAAAAGCCACACAAATTGCATGGGGAAACAAAGGACCCATTTATAGACATGACAATATCAGATATAACAATACTACAGGTAAGATTGAATTCGGTGATTTCAATAGGTGCATCGGTTATAAAAGAGTTCCGTGATTATGAAAAAAACAATATTTCTTTTGCTATTATTCGCTATTAATTTTCAAGCGAATACGCAAAATTGGCGACATACTTTCGTCGGAAATAAGAGACAATTTGTATCGTTTATAAAAAACAATGTGGTCGCACAAAGACAAAAACAAAGCTGGGATACTATTTGTTATCAGTGCTCATATAATGATAGTCGCTGTGTTATGCCTGATAGTCTGCGTGTAGATTTCAAGGTTTTATCAGTAAGAAAGTGTAAAGACAATTACTATGTCTCTTCGAAAGAAAATTTGAGACGAATCCCTATGTTTTTCTATACCTGTATAGCTGATTTGGGATATGGAACTGAAATCTTCGTAATTATTACACCAATAAGGTCAAACTTTTGCATTGGAGAAGAATACACAAAAATAATATTCCCTTTTTTTGATAAAAATTGTAATTTTATCTGCAACGTTTCAAGCGGATTCTCCAGTTTAGTACATGGTCCTACTTCTTATTTATGTTTTTTTAGATTTGATGTCATAATGCTTAATATTCCTGCAGATAAAAACTATTTCTATTGTATTTAATGCCATGCTTTCAACTTATTCACTGACTATTATTCACTGCAATGCGCCACGGTACTACCAGCCAAACCTCTCTATCTGGCTCTCCGTTGACCCGATGGCCGACAAGTACCCCGGGGTGAGTCCGTACATGTATTGTGGGGATAATCCGGTGCGGCTGGTGGACCCGGATGGAAGAACACTTGAAATAGGAGATAATCAGCAATCAACGAATGATATTAAATCAATTGTAGCAAAGCATCATAGAGAACGTATTGTTATTCAAAACGGTATCGTATCGGTCAATACGGATGGTCTGACTAAAGATGCTATAGAGAATGATGCTGGCTTGTCTTTGATTAATAGAATGGTGAATGCCGATGAACACTACTACTATGAAGCATGTGACTATGCTTTATGTTTGAATGGCACAGGAGAAAGACAGATTATCGAATTGTCAAATCCCGATTTAAAAGGGTGTATCAATGCATCTGTTAATGGGTTTGATTGTTTCAACAAGCATAGTCAATTGCCAATAAAAGGGTTTGATGGACAAGTCATAATAGCGGAACATGGGTCTTTTAGAAACGGGAATTTAGATATTCGTTCAAGTGTTGTTTTTCATGAATTGGGCGAAAATTATTTCAAAACAACATTTAGAATGAACTATCAAGCAGCCCATGATGCAGCTATATCTATGGAAGATAGATCGATTACAAGAAATTTCGGTTGCCCGGGTACCGTTAGTAATTATACACCACCCCCGAGGGTCTATAATCGCACGGGACAAGAACAAAACAGAATTCTTAATTATCTTAATGATGGCAAATATAGGTAGAGAGTTATACATAATAATATTTTTTTTATTATTCTATACGAGCAGCATTGTTTTCGCCCAAAATTATATGACTGTGAACCATTCTTCATCAATAGTTAGCGACTATTATTCCGCTATAGAATATGATAGGATAATTCATGTGTGTGAAAATGAACCTCAAGATGTTATGTCCCATCCTATTCCCATATTTTATGCAAGTATTAGCGATTTTAACGAAAGTGGTCTGGGGTATTCTTTTCTATTAACACCCACAGAACGCTACAGTGAGATCAAATTAATCTCGTCGGAAGAACTGTATAGTCTTTGCATTGTTTATGTTTACGATACCATTTTGAGAGGCGATTCCCTATTAGCTACTGTCAGGTATCCACTAAATGGGTGCTCCGTTTATATTGTGGAAAAGAAAGGCAAAGGAATTTTTGTTAAAAGACAAAAAATAGGAATGTATGAGTCCTGCGGAATCCGATGTGAAATCAATCATCCGAGAAAAAAAGAATATCTAGTGGTGCAGAATGATGATTATCCTTTGTCTATCTTAATCAAGATTTTAAGGAAACCACATTCTTTTATACGAGGAAAAACTGTAAACTCCCCTTTTTGACTCTAATAATCGCGCCCACTCTTCATTTAATGCAAGCGGATTATATGATAATTTAAAGTTTAGATAATATGATTTTGAACACAATATCATTCATCTTTTTTATTGAAATGATCTCCCCTGTTAATTTCACTCCTATATTGTCATATGATGTTCAGCACTCCGATGAAATAATACACTATACTAGTGTTGTTGACACTGTATTTATTGATACGGTCATAAATTGGAGAGAAAAAAACAATGTAAATAATGTAATTGCTTTGTATGTTTGTTATATGCGAAATAATGGTAAAAATAATGAAGTAGGGAGTGAAATTCGAATACAAACAAAACTCATTGACAATAAAATAAATGGGATATGCAATTTTTATCTTACAACAAATAATTTGTTAATCGCAAAAGCCACATATAAAAGAGGCAAACTTCATGGGAATGTGTTCATTTTTGATAACGACAATATCGTTTCGCAGCATATTTATAAAAACGATCGACGCATAGGAAAATGTGACCCCAATGGGGCTTTATTGAAACTTAAACGACACTATTATTACTATCCTAAAAAAAAATGCCTTTGTGAAGATTTCCTCAACAAAGAATTTAAAACAAAACAATGATAATACTATACTTACTTTGTGTTAGCATTGTCTTTTAGTGCGCAACCATCACTTTTCGCGTTATTGCTTGTCCCTCCTTGGTCAAACGAACCAAGTATAGGCCATTTTCCCAAGTAGCAACGTTAATGACATCAAAACCAGCTGTAGTATTTTGATACATCAACCTTCCCATGACATCAAAAATAGTAACCGTTTCTCCAGCCAAGTTGTCAATAGTCATCATTTCAGAAACAGGGTTGGGGTATATATTGATCTTGTTCTGAGTAAAGTTTCCCACGCCAACCGGATGAGAAATCGTGATGCAAGCGCTATTATTAGCAGGTACCGTATCATACAGATAACGGACTTCGTAGCACAAGTCAAACATGGGCAAAACGATTTCATGCAGTTGTTCCGCTGTAAAAAGAACATGGTTCCCTATATAAACGACACGACCTGTGTTCAAATCAGCGATACTGCTGCCCGCAAGATACGTTCTTCCAATAAATTGATCGTCAAGTGATATAAGGATATCCACCGTATCCGTAACAGGAATCGTTCCCGTTCCATTTTTTCTAATGGCCACACGAGGAATAAAATCTTCATCCCCATTCAAATTAATGGAGGTAATCACTTGGTTATTCTCATCAACGAATCCCAATACTTCACAATCAGCAAATTGGGCATTCAGCTGCACACACAACGCTAATAATAATAAAATGGTAACTATTTTTTTCATAATCAATATATTAAATTTTAATAAAAATCAATATCTATGCTGGTATCTTGCTGCCAATTGGCAATGATGGACAACCTTCCTTTGTAGGTAGCAATCTCCAATACACCAAAAGAATTAGGCAGGAAATAGGGCTCCACGTCCGCCACATAATCTTCGTGATAGTGGGTAATTTGGTAGGTTCCCACCACTGCTGAAAACTTTCCTGTTTTATTCGCCTTTAAAAACATATCGACCGGAATATTGGTAATGATATTATGATGTGAATCAATAAAAGCGATTTGTCCCGACAAGCGTTTTTCACTGGACATGAACGCCTGGAACGGCATTTTCATAATGGATGAATTATAGGGTACCGTACATTCACTCAATGTGTTTTGGAAACACCCCTTTGCAAGAATCAGCATTTTGGAGAGAAAATCCGTATGCTCGCCAGAATATTGCAGGAGTTCGGGAATCTCTTCACTACCATAGAACAACAGAGAGAAGATACCGGAATCATTACCTATAAAAAAATGATTTTGATATTGTGCCACCACAGGATTCGCTGGCAAGGAATAGGAAATGCCTGTCAAAACCAAGTGAACACTTTTTTCCGGAAATGAATGAAAGGTATTTTTTAATATAAAAGCTGTTTTATTAATATTTAAAACCTCTACCGAATGGGTAATATCAAAAATCACCGGATCAGGTATCATTTTATATATTTGACCTTTCAAAATAGCCAAGTATGGATCTTGCTGTTCCCAGTCGCTAATAAGCGTAATATAATTCATTCTATCAGTATTAATCGGCTAAATCTTGATAAATAACTTCGTGCACTAACAGACGCAAACGACTCTTTGACAATTTGTTAGGCTCCGCATCGGGATAAACTCTATTGGATAAAAAAACATATATTAAATCTTCATCCGGATCGCACCAGAAAACAGTTCCTGTAAATCCCTGATGCCCGTAAGTATGCTTTTGCGCCATAACAGGCAAAACAGGATTCTTCTGAGCAAATGAAGGCGTATCAAAACCGTATGAACGGCGCGCACAACCATGCATCGGGTGGGTAGTTACAAAATGATGCACTGTTTTTTCCATAAAATAACGCTTCCCTTGCCATTGTCCTCCATGCATCAGCATAGAAAGCAATACAGACACATCGTGCGCAGTGGAAAAGAGCCCTGCATTGCCTCCGACTCCGCCTAATACTGCCGCCGACTGGTCGTGTACATATCCCTGTATTAACTGGTTACGAAAATAATCATCTTCTTCTGTGGGAGCGATATTGGCTTTATCTATATATTTCCATGGATTAAATCGGGTTCTCTCCAAACCCAAGGGCAAATAAAAATTTTCCATCAGGTAATCATCCAAACTCATACCTGATAGCTTTTCAACAATATCTTTCAACAAAATAAAATTCAAGTCGCTATACACATACTTCTTCTCCCCCAACTTACTTTTGGCTATTCTCTTTCTGACTATACTGGGAAAATCCGAACGAAGATACACACTATCGGCAACCACAATCGTAAAGTTTCCCGTTGACTCTTTTTGCAAATAGCCATCCACCCATTTCCCACTTGAAGAAATCTCTTTGTAAAACGGGATAAAAGCAGATAATCCCGATGTATGGGTTAACAATTCTGCAATGGTGATTTTTTCTTTATCTGTACCTGCCAAATAATCCAAATATTTACCAATTTTATCATTTAAGTTATAATAACCCTCTTCATACAATCGCATCATGGCAAGCGTGGTTGCCAAAGGCTTCGTCATAGAAGCCACATCGTACATTGTCGCATCGTTTACCGGATGAATATTTTCATACGTAAGATACCCATAGTTTTTCGCAAATACAATAGTATCCTTTCTCATCGCCAAAATTTGACAGCCCGGAATAATCCTTTCATCTATCGCATGTTGAACCATAGAATCAATTTTAGCCGTGGCATAGCTGCTCAAACGACTAATATTCGTATTCTTTTCCGTACGCTCTATGGTCCGATAATGCCCCTCTGTTTTTACAGGGAATCCTGCTACCGACACTGGAAGATGTCCTTCAAAATCGCTTCTTCCCATAACTGCCGCTATCATTG
>JAEEUY010000221.1 GCA_016290715.1 Bacteroidales bacterium | reverse complement strand
TCTGGGGTGATGCGAACAGCGAATATGGTAAAGATTTAATTGAAAAATATTCTTGTTCGAACATTGAATTCAAAGGACGTTACCACAACGATAATTTGCAGCATGTGCTTGATTCTTTTGACGTCTTGGTATGCCCGTCGATATGGCTTGAAAATGCGCCGCTTGTAATTCAGGAGGCTCAGAGTACGGAACTCCCTGTATTGGTTAGCGATATGGGTGGAATGGCAGAGCTAGTTCACGACAGCGAAGATGGCTTCACTTTTTCGCTCGGCAACGAGGACGACCTGCGCAAAAAAATGCAAGATATTGTTGACCATCCGCAGAAACTTTTAGCACTGCAACCATCTATAGAAAAAGTGCGCACTATAGAAGATGATGCGGACTTTTGTGAAACAAAATACAAGGAACTGTCAAAAACAAATATCATATATCCGCACAGTCCTAGTCCGTGGCGGGTTACATTTATCACCAATCCCGACAAGTGCAACTTGCATTGCAAGATGTGCGACACATTTTCTGCCGACAACCGCAGCCGTCTGAAAACAGACCATCGTCCCGAGATGGAGTTCTCTGTCGTTGAAAAGACAGTAAACCTTCTCGCCCACCATGGTCTCCGAGAAATCATACCCTCAACGATGGGTGAGCCGCTGTTGTATTCTCACTTTGAACAACTTGTGGAGTTGTGTCGCACAAATCATGTCAAAATGAACTTGACCACAAACGGCACTTTCCCGAAAGGTGTTGAATATTGGGCGGACAAACTTTTGGGAGTGATTTCGGATGTCAAGTTCAGCATCAATGGCATTGCTCCGGCTGTTAATGAGCAGATTATGTGCGGAATCGACACGGAAAAACAATTGCAGAACATCGAATATTATTTGCAACAGCGTAAAGCACTCGGCAGCCATAGCACGGTGACGCTCCAATGCACTTTTATGAAGTCAAATCTTTACGAACTCAAAAACATCATACGCTGGGGTATCGCGCACGGTGTGGACCGCATCAAGGGGCACCACTTGTGGAAAACATCCGACTCTTTGGACAAAGAGATGCTTCGTACAAAAGAGAATGCGCCACTCTGGAACGCTGTATGCGTCAAATGCCAAGAAATAGCAAAAAATAAAATCAAATTGGAGAACTTTGTGCCGGTGGATTTGTCCGCTCCAGCAGTTGACAGCGACGATACATTCTGCCAGTTTCTCGGCAAAGAATTGTGGATAGAATACGACGGCTCATATCAGGTCTGCTGCTGCCCGTAGGAGGTGCGCAAAAAGTTCGGAGATTTTGGTAATGTGAAAGACTTGTCCCCACTCGATATGTGGAACGGAGCGCCATACCGCTCGTTTATAGAGAATTGGGGAGAAAGTGAAAATTGTAAACAATGTAATATGAGGAGGAGGCGATAATGATTTTAGATATATTATCAAAAATAGACCATATACAGGATAAGAACATCGCCATACTGATTCGACACGGTGAGCGTTTCGAGATAAAAGAAACAGAATTTGGCAATGAAATTCCATTAACCGATAAGGGGAAATCGGACTCCGAAGAATTTGGAAAGGCATTATTAAAATATCCCATACGAAAGATTTATACCAGTCCCATATATCGCTGCATTCAAACAGCCGAACACATAAAAAAAGGAATGGGAAGAAATGTGGAAATTGTGATTAATGACGAATTGGGGGATCCGGGATTCCATGTTTTAGATGCAAAAATTGCTGGCGAAACATTCATGAAAGCGGGCATGAAAAACATTTTCCGCGATTTCACTTCAGGAACAACTCTCAATGGATGGGCTCCAGCTGAATATTTACGAACACATGCCATGGATTTTCTCAAATCAAAAACGGAGAATAATGGCATAACACTATTTGTAACACACGACAGTCTCATAGCCAATTTTGCATTTGCTAATAAAATCAGAACTTATGACATTGAAAACGACTGGGTTGAATATCTTGACGGTTGCGTATTAGACTTAACCGACCATAAAAAACAGTACAAGAATTTGTTTACCCAATACTGGCAATATTTAACCATCAGTACGGCTTGCAAAATAAACCTCTTTGATTCGATTGACAATGGGAGTATCACACCGGATTCTTGTGACGGATTAAAAAAAACACTTATACACGCTCTGATTTCCTTCAAATTGATTGACCTTGAGAATAACAATTATAAACTGACCAACAGCGGGTTATTATTTACAGACAAATCAAAAGACCGTTTGAAATACGCCTGTCTGAATTGGTCAGGAGTTCATATGTCCGCATGGCAGAATTTAGATTACACCATTCGAACAAATAAACCTTCATTCAATCAGATATTTGGCAAAACATTTTGGGAGTATCTAAATGAAAATGCGGTCGAACTTGACCATTATCACAAAGCAATGTACGAATATGCACGAGATGATTATGCAACAATTGGCCAGCACATTGATTTTTCCAAACATCAAAGTATTATGGATGTTGGTGGTGGATACGGAGCATGCATTTCTAGTATCAGAAAGAGTTATCCCGATTTAAAATGTTATTTGTTTGACCTGCCAAAAGTCATTGAAAAAGCTAATGTGCAGAATGTTGAAAAAATTGAAGGTAATTTTTTCATGGAGATTCCCAAAGTTGCTGAAGCCCTTATTTTATCTCGTGTAATACACGATTGGGATGACAAAAAGGCCACTCAAATCATCCAGAATTGCTTCAACGCCTTGCCAGACAATGGAACAATATACATCATTGAAAATTGCTCGGATAAAATTGACAACGACCTGTCTTTATTGTCTTTGAATATGGCTGTTATGTGTAACAGTTTTGAACGAAGCAGTGATGAATATAGACATATTATTACGGGGGTTGGATTTAGATTCATAAAAGATTTGAGGTTAAACGATTTGCAAACAGTATTAATTTTTGAGAAATGAAATACCCATCGAAGAAAAAGTATATAAACAGACTGAAATTCCACGCACCCGGCCTTGCACCCGTAGAAGACGAAACAGGCTGGTATCATATTGACACGGATGATAATCCGATATATGCCGAACGATACAAACGCGTTTTTGGCTATTACGACGGATTAGCAGCTGTGACAGATTTTTCGGGCAACTGCTACCACATCGACATTCACGGCAAACGTGTTTACCCCGAAAACTACACTTTTTGCGGGAATTATCAGGAGCAGAAATGTGTGGTCAGAGATTTTGCCAACCACTATTTTCATGTTGGCACTGATGGATCACGCCTGTATTCAGAGAATTACCGCTACGTCGGCGATTTCAAAGATGGCTACGCCTGCGTAAAACTATCTGACGGAATGTTTATGCATATTGATGACAAAGGACAGCCTCTTAACGAGAAAAAATACTTTGACTTAGGCGTCTTTCACAAAGGATTTGCCACAGCAAAGGATGAGAAGGGATGGTTTCATATTGATTTACAGGGCTGTGCTATCTATGACGAACGCTACTTGATGGTTGAGCCATTCTACAATGGATTTGCCCTTGTCACTGATTTCTATGGCAAAAAACAAATCATCAACGAAAGAGGAGAATTGGTGTTATGCATAGACTGAAAATCCTGATCACCGGCATTTCGGGCTTCATCGGCAGGAGTCTTGTAGAGGAGATTGTGAACAACAATCTCCCGTGGGATATTTACGGTATCGATAACAAAGAACCTGTTTTCAACGACTCACGATATCGGAAACATGTTGTTTTTACCAAAGTTGACATTCGTGGCGAAAGCGAGGTGAAAGCGTTTTTTGCCAAGAATCAATTCAATGGTGTCATTCATCTCGCTGCTGTCAGTCGCGTGGTGGATGCCGAAAACGACAAGAACAATTGTATTGCCACCAATTTGAACGGTACCAAGTATGTTGTTGAGAGTGTCGCCAACAGTCCCGAATCATGGTTTGTTTTTGGCAGTAGCCGTGAAGTTTATGGAGAGCAAAATTTATTTCCAGTTAAAGAATCAGCGGAGAAAAGACCTATCAATATCTATGGGGAATGCAAATTGAAAGGAGAGCTGTTGGTGAAGGGACTGATTCGCCAATATGCAATCCTACGGTTTTCAAATGTTTACGGCAATAACTATGATATTGACGGGCGTGTAATTCCGGCTTTTGTTAGGCGAGCAACAAACGATGAACCTCTGTGTTTGGAAGGCGGAAATCAGATTATTGACTTTACATACGTTGGTGATACCGTTTCAAGTATAATAAGGACTATTAATCTGTTGCAAATTAAAAAGATCCAGGCAGAAGAAATGCATATCAGTCCCGGTATTGGAAACAAAATAACAGATATTATTT
>JAEEUY010000021.1 GCA_016290715.1 Bacteroidales bacterium | reverse complement strand
TGAGAGATCCTGTTAAAACCAACCAAGTCATGCCGTTGGGCGAAGCGACCAAGCTGTTCACTTCTCTTGATTTGTCAAAATACATCAAGGAAATGGTTCCCAATCCCATTGAAGAAGTCAACGTGGTGCTTCCCTCCTATTTCACCCAGATGAACAAGCTCATTGCCCAACAAGATCTAAATACCATCAAAGCTTATTTGGCATGGAACGTTGTAAACGAAGCCGCCAGCTCATTAAGCGAAGATTTTGTTGAAGCCAATTTCAATTTCTATGGGAAAATCATTTCAGGACAGGAAAAGAATAAAGAACGCTGGAAAAGAGTCATCAGCAGAGTCAGCGGACTTTTAGCAGAACCTGTAGGCCAACTTTATGTTGAACAATATTTCCCTGCAGAAGCCAAAGAAAGAATGATTCATTTGGTAAATAACCTGAAAGCTGCTCTTGGAGATAGAATCATGGGAAACACTTGGATGTCGCAAGTAACCAAAAACAAAGCCAAAGAGAAATTGGAAGCCATGATTGTAAAGATTGGCTATCCTGACAAATGGAGAGATTACTCTTCGTTGGAGATTGTCAAGGACAGTTATTTTGCCAACATCATTCGGGCCAACCGCTTTGAATATGCCTATCAACTATCGAAAATTGGCAAACCCGTTGATCCGATGGAATGGCAGATGTCGCCACAAACAGTGAATGCTTACTACAATCCGACCACCAACGAGATATGTTTTCCTGCAGCGATTCTCCAGCCCCCATTTTTTGATATGAATGCTGATGATGCCGTCAATTACGGAGCTATCGGCGTGGTTATCGGACACGAAATGACTCACGGCTTTGATGACCAAGGCCGCCAGTACGACAAGATGGGGAATGTAAACGACTGGTGGACTGAAGAAGACAGTAAGAACTTCAAGGAAAGAGCGCAAGTTCTGGTTGACTATTTCAACGCCATTGAAGTATTACCCGGGTTACATGCGGACGGACAATTCACTTTGGGAGAAAACATTGCAGATAACGGCGGTGTTAACACTTCTTTTGCAGCGTTACAACGGGCGAAAGCAGAAGGAACCATTCAGGAAGAGATGGACGGATTCACCGCTGACCAACGATTCTTCCTTGCTTACGCAGGAGTCTGGGCCAACAATATCCGCAACGAAGAGATTGAGCGCCGCACCAAAGTTGACCCTCACTCATTAGGCAAGTGGAGAGTAAACGGAACCTTGCCCCACATTGAGGCATTTATTAACGCATTCAACATTCAAGAAGGAGACCCGATGTATCTGGCTCCTGAAAAAAGAGCAAATATCTGGTAAAATATAAAAAAATAGAAATTATTTGTTTCATTAAAAATTATAATCGTATGAAAAATTTTAGCAAATTATTATTGAGAAGTATGATTCTCGTTTTCGCTTTGGGTGCTGTTTACACTCTGTCGGCACAAAAAGCTGGAGAAACTGTTAAAGATGCTGACGGCAACGAATACAAAACCGTTGTTATAGGCTCACAAACATGGTTTGCAGAAAACCTCAAGACCACGAAATATGCCAATGGCAATTCCATCAAAAACATCACTTCCGGTTCAGAATGGGTAAGCTGCAAATCTCCTGCCTACTGCTGGTACGACAACGATAAAGGCAATAAAGATGAATACGGCGCTTTGTACAACTGGTACGTCATCAACTCCGGAAACATCTGCCCGAACGGCTGGCACGTAGCTACCGATGCCGATTGGACAACCCTTACCAACAAAGTAGGTGGCGCTGAAAAAGCAGGAGCTGCTTTAAAAGAAAAAGGCACCAAACACTGGGAAACTACTTCTGATGATGTGAAAGACGAATACAACTTTGGTATCGTAGGTGCCGGTTTCCGCGACCCATACGGCAACTTCACTTGGAAAACTGTAGATGCTTGCTTCTGGAGCGCTACCGGCAAAACCCCATCCTACGCTTGGTATCGTCATACTTTCCACTACGACAAGGCTTTAAGCAGACATGAAGTACAAAAATGCAACGGTTATTCCGTTCGTTGCGTAAAAAATAACTAATATTTTTTATTCATTCACGACAAAAAAAACTAACTCAAATCGAGTTAGTTTTTTTTGTCGGATTGATGCCTATAAAAAAATATAAACATTCGCGAAACGAATAAAAAAAAGTTGTACTTTTGCGCGCTCAAAAAATAAAAGAAAAAAATCTGTTAATCAATCAAAAAGGAGGTTACTTATCGCTACACCATTTAACAACAATCGTCCGGTCATTAGGAGAAATGCGCCTCAAAAAAAAGAAGCCGCGCATAAAATCAACGAATTCATTACTGCTCCAACCGTTAGAGTGGTAGGTGAAAATTTCGAACCGCAAATCGTATCTCTTCGCGAAGCCCTGGCTATTGCGGAACAATATGAATTGGACTTGGTGGAAATCTCACCGCAAGCCACTCCCCCTGTGTGCAAAGTAATGGATTATCAGAAATTCCTATACGAACAAAAGAAAAAACAAAAAGATATCAAAGCAAAATCAGCCAAGGTTGTCATCAAAGAAATTCGTTTAGGACCCCAAACTGATGATCACGATTTTGAATTTAAAACCAACCATGCCATCCGCTTCTTACAAGACGGTTGCAAAGTGAAAGTAGATATCTTCTTCAAAGGACGTTCGATTGCCTATAAAGACCAAGGGGAACTCATTTTGCTAAAATTTGCGAAAGCTGTTGAAGAATACGGGAAACCCGAACTGCTCCCGAAACTTGAAGGACGCCGAATGATGATTATCATCAGCCCGAAAAAATAGTCAGGAAAAATTGCAATTCACTCATATATATTCATCTTAAAAAATTGAGAAATGCCAAAAATTAAAACAAAGTCTGCTGTCAAGAAAAGATTTAGCTTAACTGGCACAGGAAAAGTAAAAAGACATCACGCCTATCACAGCCACATTCTTACGAAAAAAACAAAGAAAAGAAAACGTAATTTGGCACACAGCGCACTCGTGGACAAAACCATTGAGAACACTGTAAAACAAATGTTAGGCTACTAATTCAATAAATTATTAACTTTACTATCAGCAAATTAAGAGTTTTTAAATAAGACCGCTGACGTAAAAAAAGAAAGGAGAAAAAATGTCAAGATCAGTTAATCACGTTGCTTCCAGAGCAAGAAGAAAAAGGATTTTGAAACGTACCAAAGGTTACTTTGGAAAACGTAAAAACGTTTGGACCGTCGCGAAAAACACTTGGGAAAAAGGCCAACAATATGCGTATCGCGATCGTAGAACCAAAAAAAGAGTATTCAGAAGTTTATGGATTACCCGTATCAACGCGGGCGTTCGCGAATATGGCTTATCCTATTCTGCCTTTATGGGCAAATTAGCAAAGAAGGACGTTGCGCTTAACCGCAAAGCCCTCGCCGACCTCGCAATGAATAATCCTGAGGCATTCAAAGCGATTGTGGATTTGGTTAAATAACCTAACCAGCGAATTTTTAAATAAAAGAGTAAATTGCAATATCGTGGAAGCCGCCTACAAGGTGGCTTTTCTTTCAAATACAAAATTGCGCCTTATGCATAGAGATGATTTTCCCATCCTCAACCAACAAGTGAATGGCTATCCCTTGGTTTATTTCGACAACGCCGCCACCACCCAAAAACCGCAAATCGTCATCGATACACTTGCCAACTACTACCAAACCCTCAACAGTAACATACACCGTGGCGTACACTACCTGAGTCAAAAGGCTACCGACGAATTTGAAATAGCCCGCCGCACGGTTCAAAAATTCATCAATGCCCCTTCACCGCAAGAAGTGATATTCACTCGCGGCACCACGGAATCCATCAACCTCATAGCACACTCTTTCGGAAAAACCTTCCTTCACGAAGGCGATGAGGTGCTCATCTCCGAAATGGAACATCATTCCAATATCGTGCCTTGGCAACTGGCTTGCGAAGAACACGGGGCCAAGATCACTGTCCTTCCCTTTGACGAAACCGGAACTTTAAAGATAGACCTTCTGGAATCACTACTAAACAACAGAACGAGAATTGTCGCTATCAATCATGTTTCCAATACTTTAGGAACTATCAATCCCATCAAAGAAATCATTCACATAGCACATGCCAAAGGAATTCCCGTTATGATTGACGGGGCACAAGCCATCTCACATCTTCGTGTGGATGTACAAGATTTGGACTGTGACTTTTACTGCTTTTCCGGACATAAGATGTATGCGCCCATGGGCATCGGCGTGATGTATGGGAAGGCAGAATGGCTCAATCGAATGGCTCCATACCAAGGGGGCGGTGAAATGATTAAAACTGTCACCTTGGAAAAAACGACCTACAATGAACTCCCTTTCAAATTTGAAGCGGGAACCCCCTCCGTCGGAGACACACTCGGACTAAAAGCCGCCATTGACTACATGAATACCATAGGCTTAGAGACTATTGCCCGACGCGAAAACGAATTACTGGCCCATGCCACTCAACGACTAACGGCAATGGATGGGGTAAAAATCATCGGTACAGCCGAACAAAAAACTGCTGTTGTCTCTTTTGTCTTAAAAGACATACATCCATACGATGCCGGTTTTATTATCGATAAGATGGGAATAGCGGTCCGCACCGGACACCATTGCACCCAACCCATCATGGACAAATTGGGAATCCCCGGAACCATTCGCGCCTCCTTCGCTTTCTATAATACCGAAGAAGAAATCAATCGCTTGGTGGAAGCTATCCTTAAGGCACAATCCATGCTTCTTTAAAAGCCCTGTTCCTTTTATAAAAAATGGTATATTTTTGCATTTAAAAAAATATACCATTTTTTATAAACAAAAGTAACAAAAATCAACTTTTTTTTGCTACTTTTGCCGCTGTAATATAACACAAAACAATATGAGAAATCCGTTATTCTTTTTAGCTGTTTTCTTCCTGTTCAGCGCGACTGCATTGGCCCAAGTCAATCAACAAGATGGAGATACTACTGCCATTCAATCCAATGATAATGAATTGACCTCTGTTGATAATGAGGGGCAGGATGATGAAGGCAACAACACTACAGGGCAATACATCCCCGGGTTGCTACACTCCTCCGCAGATGTGTATTCCAACAACACCTCCTATACTTTTGGCATTGCCTATTTTAAAAATAGAGGATACGATTCACGGTATCAAGCAGTAGTCATCAATGGGTTA
>JAEEUY010000220.1 GCA_016290715.1 Bacteroidales bacterium | reverse complement strand
TATCACTCATATTCGCCCTATTAATAAATGAAGTATAAAGAAATAGCATGGATTCCACTTCGTCATTTTCCCTGATTCCATCCTCACTCGCTTTTCCATCCAATGCGGATTGAGTGAAACAAAAACCATCATTCACCTTCATTCCATGTAAATTATGTTCACCATGTTCTTTAAAGTTTCTGTTTATTTCTTCATTCAGGTTAATTGGAATGGGACGAGGGTTTCTAATAAAGAATTGGCCTGCGACTTCATTGGACGTAAGATTGTCATTATGAAGGAAACGCTCGTTGTATCTTTGGAAGAAGTGACTTGTATATACATGTATCTGTGGCAGTTCCTCCATTTTACTTTGAGGAGTATGTCTATATCCCATTTTAAATCCCTTAATCACAAAACGTTTTCCACCATTGAACATGATACTAAAAATAGTATAATGCGGACGTTCAATTTCACCAACATTACCAGCATAGAAGAAAATGATGTGCTGGTTGTTAGTGGAAGGTATTTTATATTCGTCAATATACCAATCCGGAAAGGATAGTGACTTCTTAAAATGCCTGACAGCCTTGGGCAACATCTTTTCTATCCTAATCTCTATTTTCTTTGCGTCTGCGACAAGACCATCATAAATTTCTTTATATGTCATTGAAGGTAAAATCATAACTTAGCAATAATCGTCAAAAACTTCACCACCGGTCCATTCCTTTCCCTGTGCTAACGTAAAATATTTCAGTGCTCCCTTTTCCTCAGAAAAAGACCCTCTACTTTCATGTATAAAGAAACCATCCCTGTATGTCACTCGCGATAAAGCCCAAGGTTTCACAGCATCTTCTTCCCTTCGCTGAGTCATAACCCAAAGAGACTTGCCATTATCAGCTATCGCAGAATCTAAAACAAGAGAACAATATAAATCATTAATACAAAACACATTATTGGGTTTCAAATTTGATTGATAATATTCAAGCGGGTTACCTTCAGGTTCCTTCGGACAACATGGAAATTCCGATATTATTTGCCAGTTAATCTGCTTGGCATTAGGGGTATTTGATTGGATTTCACATACAGTTTCAATGGATTCTTCATTTTGATATGAAGACATGGCATTAGAATTAAGTTCATGAAACACCCATTCTCCAAGATTTCCACCCTTCGTCTTCGGATGTTTTATTGCCCAACTCATCAAATTCTCCCACGACACGCGAGCTTCTTCTGGTGATACAGCACGCATCCAACTGAAATTCGGATCATTTTTTTCATGTCCACGCAATATGGAAGGGTCAGCAAGAAATGCTTCAACACTACCACATACATTTTCAATTCTTGCGATGGTTATCGGATTATTCAAAACATTCTCAAGTTTAGTTACCCAACGAAGATTTTCCGGACGGTTATTCCGTCTGTTTGTATCAATGTGATCAACCACATGTTGGTCTGTTGGTGGATTGCCAAGAAACGCATATGCCACAATCCGATGAACTACTTGTCCGGCAATCTCCATGTAACCTTTATTATAGTTGGGCTTTCCAAAAGTCCAACAACAATCCCATTTGCTAATACGTCCGTTTTCATTTGGAAGCCTAAAGACGGCTCCATTATCTCGCACCAAATAGGTTCGCCCTTTGTATTCACAGCGTTTCACTTGGTCGTATTGCTCAATCAATTCCAAATCTTCCATGTCACTTCTCTTTTTGCGAGTTTGGAATCAAATCAAGGTGGGCATCCAAGACAATTGCAATGCGGGAAAGTATATCAACGCCAGTTGAATATTTCCCTTGTTCAATGCGAGAAAGATTAGCTGCATCAATGCCTGTAAGAAGTGCCAAATCCCTTGCTTCCATTCTTTTTGACTCACGAAGTTCCCGAATGCGTTTCCCAATACGTACACGTTCCCTTTGCCTGTTTCCAGAATCCATCCCCATAGAGGGTACAGCGTTGAGAATAAACTCCCTGCTTATACGATTACACATGTTCTCCTTGTCATCGGAAAAATTCCGGTCAAAGATAAACTCAATCAAATGAAGCACATATTTTTTGTACTCATCACTGTCATATCTTGCAAGATCGGACATGTATGGGGTATAAAACCAAATGTACAATAAGAAATTTATTTTAACCGATAAATCAATATGTTGCGAAATTGCGATTTAAAACGAAATGTGCAAGTTTCTTAATTCGCGTTTATTTTAGCTTATATTTTTTGCTGTAAAAAAGCTGCTTTTTAGTGGGGCTTTTTTCTTAATTTTAAATCTACATTTAATTTTAATTTAATGCGTCAAAGGCTTGTATTTACGGCCTTTTGTGTTGTTGTTTTCAGCTAATTTAAATAAAAAAATAGAATGACATATTTCCCCATCCGAATGCAAATGTTGAAATGATAAAAAAATATTGAAAAATGCGAGTTACGGCAAAACTGCGGTACTAACTACGTTATTTTGGCTATAGTTTATATAGGTATATTTGTAAAAAAAGTGCCGAAAATGGCATTTTTTTAAGAGTTTGGCACCCTTTAATTGCAAATTTTGACGACTTAAAAGAAAGTTATTTTGCTATATTTCAATTTATTAAATAAATAATCAAAAAAATTATTCTAACCGGATAACACCAACGACAAGAGCGATCCCTAAAATTTCGTCAATTGGGATGTCAAATGGAGGGTATTGTTGATTGTCGGATATTGCAGTAATGAAATTTTCTTTATTTGAAGGACGAAGACGTTTGCAGAGTATTCCTTGCTCACGTGTTGCAATGATATGACATTTATTCCATTGAATAAATTTAGATTCCCGCAAAATTGTACAAGCCACAACATCTCCGGAATTATATTTGGGATACATGGAAGAACCACTAATCTCTATCATGAAATCAATATTGCAGTATTTGAATTTAGGCACGACATAATAATCTTTGACGTCTTCCTGACTGATGGAGAAATCAGCGTTGCCAAAACCGGCAACCGCTGCTTGTGTTACAAGCGGGATTTTTTTCATTGCCTCCATGTTGCTTACTTCAAGTGTTGAAGCAGTATCTCGAAACATTTCGCCTTTCCCTATTAGCAACCAATCCGGAGAAATGTTTGAATAATGGTTCAAAATTTGGGAAATTTGAGCACCGCCAAGTTCACTTTTTAGAGAATTTCCACTCAAATTACTCTTGCCAATACCCGTTTTTTTACAAAATTCATACTTTGATATGTGCTGAATTTCAATAAATTGTAAAATTCTTTTCTTGATTTCCGAAATTTTTACCGAATTATTCATTATAGTTCAAAATTTATTACTACCTTTGCAGAAAATTTTATACTTTAATTTTTTGCAAAAGTACAAAAAAAATAAATAAAAAAATGAGCGATTACGAAATAGGTCTATATAAATGTTTCAGAACGGTTTTCATCATGATAGGAACAGCAAGTGTTGTAGGAATGTTTTTGGGGGCATGGTGGCACCTATTTACTTTAATCAGTTGCTGGATAGTTACATTATTAATAAATAAGGAAATAGAAAAACAATGAAACGAATAATAATAGGATACGGTGTTTCAAAAAAGATAATGGAAGATATTGGTGTAACCGCACCAACCATTATCTCCGCATTGAAATTCAAGACCCACACAAACAAGGCTAAGAAGATACGTCAGAGAGCTTTCCAGTTGGGCGGAATAGTTATGGAAAAAGTTGATAACTCCAATCAATAATATTAATATGTATAAAAGTGTTGATGGTGTTCTGACTTTGAGTGTAAACGACTGGTGTGCTGCCGGCCTGACAAAAAGTATGTTTGAAAATGACAGTAAGAAAGGCATGTTGAACATAACAAGACGTTCCATACACGGCAACACATTGATAGATGTGCGAAGTATTCGTCGTCCGGACAGGCGTGCCATTCTTGAAGCCGCCTACGGATCCATTGAAGAAACGTGCAAACAATCCATATATCATGCTACCATCAACAATGAAGCCAAAGCGTACTATATATCATATCGCAAAGACGACGGCAGTCCGTTGGATTACACATTGATAGAACAATATACCAATCGTGCCAGTTTATTGGAATCACTGAAACGCGGTTTGGCAACCCAGCAGGCCGAAAGAGCCAAGACCGGCAAACGTATCAAAACCGGAGAATGGTATGCCAATGCCATGAAATGGTACAATGAACAAAGAGGAATGTTTCCCTGTCCCGAAATTACCAATGTAAGAAGTTTTGAAAGAATATTTAAAGCCTATTTAAATAATGGTTTCCAAAGCATTATAAGCGGCAAGATTGGCAACGACAACACAAGAAAAGTTTCCATACAGACAGAAAATCTTCTCCTTGCATTGTGGCGTACCAACGGCAAGCCGTTTGTTGACAGGGTGTGGGAATTGTACAAGGAATTTGTTGCCGGCAACAGGGACTTGTATGACAAAGAAACCGGAGAGATTTTCCGTCCTGAGGATTTCAGACACAAAGGCCGCAATTTGGAAATTAGCAAAGCGACAGTTTGGTCATATCTTAAAGATGTGGTGAACAATACTGCAGTATATGCGGACCGCAACGGCAATTTTGACTATCAAAACAGCCTTAGACCCAAGCATGTAAGAAAACTCGGCCAATACAGCCTGAGCAAGATAAGCATGGACGACGTGGCTCTTTCACGCAAGACCAAAGACGGAAAATGGGTGTATAAATATATTGCCGTTGACGTGTTGAGCGGCTACTACTTCCGTCCTGCCTACATAGTAGGAAAACCCAACGAAGACACCGTATTGGAGGCTTTTAGAAACATGTTCTGCGAATTGATGGAACTGGGATTACCCATGCCGGGCGAACTGGAAGCGGAACATCACTTGATGGAGCACATCGACTGGTTGAACAGCGTTTTCCCGTTTGTTCGTTTTTGCTCGTCTGCAACGGAAAAGCGTGCAGAACACAATATCAGAGCTTTAAAATACGGAAGTGCCAAAAATGCAGGGCACACCTTTGGCAGATGGTACTCAAAACACGAGGCATACAGAAGCATCCGCAACAAAGTAAACGGCGACTACACCGCTGCTGAGCAAAATCAAAGAGCTATCATCGTGGACGACCTTGAAGACATTGAAAGTCACAACAATGAATTGCATCCCAACCAACGCCTGTTTCCGGGAATGACACGCAAAGAGGTGCTGGTAAAACGTGCCAATCCGACCTTAAAGATGATAGAGCCATGGTATCTGTTCAGATTTATCGGCAATTGCACACAAACAAGCATCGTCAACAACAACAGGTTGATGATACAAAGAGAGCACTTTGAGTTGAGCGATTTTGAAAGCCTTGCCCGTATGAAGTCCAACAGTCGTTCGGTAGAGGCATATTGGTTGCCGGAAACAGACGGCAAACTATCAACAGCCTATCTGTATCAAGGCGACACCTACATCGGCGAGGCTGTGAACATGGAAGCATTCAGATACAACGAATTTGCCATAGAACGCACGGCAGAAGATGAAGCAGCCATGCTCCATCAGCAGAAGCGTGTGGCAAAATTTGACAAAATGATAAAACAACGCCGCTTGCAAGTTCCCCATGTAGGAGGAACCGAGCCGGCCGGCAAGAAGGAAAAAGATTACGCAATGAGCGTACCGGTGGTGGAGATAACAGAAAACGCACAGCCACAAAACTATGAAGGAGACGAATTTGAGACCGCTGACTATGCGGCATTAGCAAAAGAAATGCTTTAATTTAAACATATAACGATGATTACTAAAGAATTAAAACAAAAGATTGTACAAGCCATGCAAAGCCAACGCCCTATGTTTGGCGGTAGCGACAGCAAGTATGCCAAATGGTTGGGTATTAGCGGCAGCCAGTACAGCCGTGTGAAAAACGGAGACTTTGAACAAGTGTTGAGTGACACCAATTGGCTGTCGATTGCAAGACAGTTGGAGGTGAACATGGGCAACGCACCGGAATGGAAAACAGCAAGGACACCTGTTTATGAATTTGTAAACGCACAATTGGAGATTTGCCAAAACGAGGCATTGAGCAGTCTGTTGTGCGACCTGAGCGACATCGGCAAGACATGGACTGCCAAAGTGTATGCCAAGACGCACAAAAACGTTGCCTATATAGACTGCAGCCTTGCCAAAGGAAAAACGCAGCTGATACGCTCCATTGCCAAGGCTTTCGGCTTGGACAATAGCGGCAGATTGAACGATGTGGAAGCCAATACGATATACTATTTAAAGCAGTTGGAAAAGCCGCTGATTATATTGGACGAAGCCGGAGACATGCACTACGAGGCATGGTTGGAAGTGAAAGCTTTGTGGAACGCCACCGAAGGTGCCTGCGGTTGGTATATGATGGGTGCCGACGGTTTGAAGGCAAAGATACAGCGAAGCATTGACAACAAAAAGGTTGGCTACACTGAGATTTTCTCCCGTTTTGGCAAGCGATACGGCAAACTTATTGCCGAAGGCGAAGCCGGAAAAGAGATGATGAAGACAACCGCCGCCATGATTATCAAAGCCAACGGCGGCGAAGATGTAAACCAACTGCTACGCAAAACCATGGGCGACGACGGCATGCCGAGTTTGAGACGTATTTACAAAGAACTTCGCAAAAGAGCCTAAGTAATGAAGAGAGCCTACAGTGTCAGCAACGTGATGAATGCCAAGTTCAAGACCCTGCCCTTTGACGGGCAGTGGTTGGAGGCTGTGGGATGCCCGCAGCTGGGCGGCAGTTGGTTGATTTACGGGGCTCCTAAAAACGGCAAGACCAGTTTGGCCATGCAGGCGGCAAAATACTTGTGCCGGTTTACGAAAGTGGCTTACAACAGCGTGGAAGAAGGTTTGTCGCTATCGATACGCTCGGCCATGCAGCGGTTGAACATGGAGGAAGTGAGCCGAAGGTTTGTCCTCTTGGACAAAGAGGATGTGAAAGACCTTACCGAAAGACTTTCCAAGCGTTGCAGTCCGGATGTGGTGATAGTTGACAGCGTACAGTTTATGGGTCTGAAGTGGAGCGAATACAAGACTTTGAAAGACAATTTCCCGAACAAACTGTTTATCTACGTAAGCCATATTGACGGCAACAAGCCGGAAGGCAGCGTGGCACAAAAGATATGGCGTGACAGCAATGTGTATATACGCGTGGAAGGTTTCAGAGGCTTTCCTGTGGGACGATACGGAGGAGGAAAACACTTGGATATCAGTAAGGAAAAAGCCTCGGCTTATTGGGGATTAAACAATGCAGAATGAATATGAACAATGTAATGAGAACACCGGAACAGAACCGCAAGCTGCATTTTCTGTGCAGCCGTTTGGGCATCGACAGAGAGATGCTGCAGACCATGGTATGGAACTACACCTGTAAAAGAACCACCCATTCAAAAGAGATGTACAAAGAGGAATGTCAGGCTCTTATCAATTTTTTGGATGACACTTTGAAGCCGAAAACAGAGCGGAAAACGGCAGCGGGTCGTGCCGATGTGATGACAATAGACCGTAAGCGGAAAGGGGTGATAAAAGCCATTTTCGCCTATTTGGAACAACAAGGTATGCAGCCGACTATGGAATATGTAAAAGCCATTGCCTGCAGGGCGACCGGAAAAGACGACTTCAACAAACTGTCTCCGGCAGAATTGGGCAGAATATATGCCGAGTTTTGCAAAAAGGAAAAAGCCGCACAGGTAAAAAAAGAGATAACAGGAATAATGTACAATTGACAATGAATAATTTATAATTAACAAATAGACAGAGATATGAAAGAAGAAAAAACGATGGTCGCCATGACCGAAGAGGAAAAAGCGAGATTTGAAGCATTCAAAGCAGAAGAAGAGAAAAAAGCCCGCATAGAATCAAGAAGAGAACAAAGGAAACAGTTGCAACAGATGACCGATGAAGTGATGGCCGAAGCGGTGGCAGAGTTGCAAGATTGCAATGGAAAACTTGCAGGAACGAAGAAAAAGATAATCGACACGTTCTCCACCTTGATGGAATTGCGGAAAGAAGTAAACGAAAGCGAAGGCAAGAAAGAACAAGACAGTTTTATGTTTACCAACAGCGAAGGCACACAACGCATTCGTATTGGCTACAACATGAACGACAACTACCTTGACCAAGTGGAAGAAGGGATTGCCAAGGTGAAAGAATACTTGCAAAGCCTTGCAAAGGATGAGCAGAGCGAGGAACTGATAGGTCTTGTTTTGCGTTTGTTGGCCAGGGACCAAAAAGGCAATCTGAAAGCGAGCCGTGTAATCCAGTTGGGACAGATAGCCGAGAAGAGCGGCAACGAAGAATTTATGGAAGGCATTCGTATCATCAGAGAGGCATACAGACCGACTCGCAGCAAGTTGTTTGTGCGTTGTTCTATCAAAGAAAACAGCGAAAAAGGTTGGGAAGATTTGGCATTGAGTTTATCGGAGGTATAAGATGAAAGCAAAGCGAGTATATATCAGCGGAGCGATAAGCGGACGAAATATTCATAGTGTCCGTTTGAAGTTTGGATTATGTGAGCAAAAACTACGAGAGATGGGTTACAAGACAGTGAACCCGACACGTTTGTGTCCGTCTTGGCTGCCATGGGGACTGTGCATGATAGTGGATATTGTCGCCTTGCGGTTTTGCGATGCCATCTGTATGCTTCCCGGATGGGAACAGAGCAACGGTGCCAATATAGAATATTATTTAGCCCTACAAATGAATCTGGACATCATGGAGGGGTAAAAAAAAGCGTCGGAAGGTAGCGGTGAAATGGTATGGCGTAATCGCATGGCGGGTTCGAGTCCCTCCGGAACCACGAAGAAAAAAGCCGGCAGGGCTGCCGGCTGTGAAATTTTTAAATACAACGGCTGCAAAAATGCAACACAATGATGCTGCAAAAGTAGCAGTTTTTTTGCAAAAATGACAAAAAAAGTAAAAATAAAACAACAATATGGCAAACAGGACAGTTGACGACAGGACAGAAATGCCATGTACCCGCTGCGGACAAATAAGACCGGTGAGCAGATTCAGTATTGTAAAAGAAAGGCTTAAAAACGGTGAGACAAGGCAATACTATGTCAGTGTGTGCAAATATTGCGTAAGTGAACGCAAGCACCAGAAAGGAGAAAAGATGCTCCCCGGCAGCCGACAGACCTCATTGTCGGTATTTTCTAATGGAGAGACGATGTACACAGAGACGATGTGCACATCGTCCGTACAGGAGGTGCCTTCGGCAGCAGAGACAGAAACGTCTCTACAACCGGGTACCGATGTTGAAGGCATTGGAGAAGAATCCCCCGCCCTGACGGGCACCCCCTTAGAAGTGGGAGAAGAATCCCCCTGCCCACTTAGAAGGGGGAAAGAGGTGCCTTCGGCAGCAGAGACAGAAACATCTCTACAACCGGGTACCGATGTTGAAGGCATTGGAGAAGAATCCCCCGCCCTGACGGGCACCCTCTTAGAAGGGGGAGAAGAATCCCCCGTACAGGAGAGTCCCCGTTGCAAAAGATGTGTCCACTACTCCCTGATACGGCATAAATGCAAAAACAAGCTATGCGACTTTGATGAATTTTTAGGCTATGCTATGCCTTGTGAAATATAGAAGAAAAAAAATAAGAAAATGGCCAAGAACAGACTCAATTACCTGCTATACTGCAAGAATGTGGTGAAGATAGTGAACGAGCACTACGAAGACGGATGGACTACCTACGCTGCCGTGTGGCGGAGATATGTCAACCCTGTTTATCCGATGAGCTACCAGAAGTTCATCACCATTATCAATATGCCGAACTTGGACAGACAGATAGCGGAGGAAGAAGCAAAAGCAAAGAACAACCGCCTGGCTGCTCCCGACACCAAGAAAGAACGACTCATCAACCAATTGGAACTGTTTAACAACGAGGATTTTTATGAAAAAACTTGACTATACATAATGGGAACTTTTGGACTTCATCACTGGAACCAAATTTGGTTTCAGTGACCCCACCGGCGGGTGGCTGAGCCTGCCGAAGCCGAGCCTGTAAGGACGATGTGTACATCGTCCCATTAGAAGGGGGGAATAAAAAAGCCGGCAAGGGGTGCCGGCCATGAAAAAAATAAATAAAAAGCCGCAATAGTGCTGCCTTAATAGTTTTGCAAAAATAGCAGTTTTTTTTGAAAAAATGTTAAAAAAAACAAAAAAAATGTTGATAAAAAAATGCTGAAAAATATGGTTTAATTGCTTAATTTTTAGTATCTTTGTAAGAAAAACAGGTGTCTTCGGCAGGCTCAGCCACCGAAAAAAAATGAAAAAATTTTTGAAAAACGTTCTTTGAATAAAAAAAATGTGTTACCTTTGCAACGTCAAAGTAAAATTCAGAAGGCGGAAGTTGTAGAACCCGCCAGCGTTGCAGTCGGGATTTTTTTATGCCCGTAACGCATCACGATATAGGCGATTGCCCTGTGGTGTATCTTAATGGAACACCAAGCCTTCTGAATGAGCTTTGACAACAGGTAGCAACGCCTTTTTTTTGTTGCAACGGCACCCGACCGATTCGGGCAATGTCAAAATCATTCATAATATGTTACAACAAGACAAGACAGCTGGAGAGACAGCACTGCAAACTTTCACCTTCAATCCCAGCAACCAGCCGGTAAGGGTGGAAACCATAGGCGGAGAGCCTTGGTTTGTCGTAAAAGACCTTTGCGACATATTGAAACATTCCAATCACAAAGTAGCTATCCAACCACTGGACGAAGATGAGGTAAGAAAAGTTTACCTCACCGATTCTCTTGGCAGACAACAAGAGACTCTTCTTGTATCAGAGAGTGGTATGTATTCACTCATTATTCGTAGCAACAAGCCGGAGGCTAAGGCATTCCGGAAGTGGGTCACAGGTGAGGTTCTTCCGAGCCTAAGGAAGAATGGTAGTTACAGTCTGCCGGGCGTAAAGGGTATCAAGAATCCGGTGGCAAGGATACGCAGGGACAGGCGTGAGCTTGTCAACAAGGATTTGATGGAGCTGCTGTGGCTCATCGGAGAGAGCCTTGTCCGCGGGGACCAGCGGGAGATAGCCATGCAGTTAGGTGTCAGCGTTATCACGGTGCAAAACACCCTCAACGGCTACAGCCGCAAT
>JAEEUY010000219.1 GCA_016290715.1 Bacteroidales bacterium | reverse complement strand
TTTCGCCTGCAAAGATAAGCATTTTCTTTCATTCAACCAAGAAAAGTCTAATAAAATACACTTTTTCTCCGTTTTTACGCTATTATTTCTCGATTAGCCAATATTGCATATGCTTGGTGGTGCGCTTGCTTTTGAAATTGATGATGGATTTCGCATGAAAAAATTTTCTAGAAATTATCTGCCATACTGCCACTAATGCTGCAAATCTCCTTTATATAAATGGATTTATTGATTGGAGAATACTATTCTTATCTCCAACCATCTACCACCTTAGTTGACTTTCTGTTTGACCAGATACTCGGAATTGCTTTTAGTCTCTCGTTTCATAAGTCCCTTAATACCAGAGAGTTTCCGTCCAAAAGTCACTACGCTGACGGGCTTTAAAAGCGAGATACCCACTTCATCCTTCAGGTAAGTCAAAATAGCCGAAGCAGTCATCCATTTGCCGTCAGTTTCGCTGTTGGCTGGCTCAAAATAGTCGAGGAAAAACAGTTCTGCGGCAGAACGGACACTAAATCTGCGATTCGATTCGATAATCTGCTGCGTGGCTTCGGGTCCAAAGAAGTAGGGCTCGTGCTGGTGGAGCGCACGCATAGCCTGGGCATAGAGCTGTTCATAGTTGGGAGGAGTGCTCACATCAATGGGACCATTGAGTTCCACACCCAGAAAACGACGACTACCCGAGGGATCGGCCAGCACATCGGCCTGATTGGTAGTGGCAATGAACGAGGCACGGCGTGGAAAATCCTCAACGTGACGTCCATAGGGACGCTTGATCTTGACAGACGACAGCGTGATGATGTTTTTGAGGAAGCCCTGCTGTGTTTGCGGCGAGATCTGATTGAACTCGTCGAGGTTGATGAGCAGCATCTGCGCCATCTGCTGAAGCACCTGCCGTTTGTCCCCCATCTGGAGGTTTCCCGTATAACCAAAACGCAGCTCCGGCGGCAGCAGCTGTTCGCAGAAAGTCGTTTTGTTCCAACCCTGTTCTGAAATGAGCAGCGGCACGGCCTGATTGCCATATTTAGCCAAACTGCCGACCTGCCACTGGCGCACCATACCCAGAAACCACGTATAAAACCAATCTTCCCAGTAGGGGTTATTCGTTGGCACCGTGCGGGCTAGCTTGCGGATATGGTCCTTACCGTCCCACTTATTATACTGGTCCCACAGATAGTCACCAATGGGGTTGTAGAGACGAATCATATTCGACTGCACATAGCGGCGCACATCATTGTCGCGAGCATCAATGCCACCCAATCGCACCTTCATCGTCATACCTTTCAGCGTGCGGTCGTCCACGGGAGTCCAGTCCATATACTGATAATTATTGTCCTTATACTCCGTATACCCCATGATGGTATTATAGCGGAACTGGTAGTGCGCATTCAGAAAATCCATCAACCGCTGGGCATTTCGGCTAACTTCAAGCGACGCCTTATCCATTGGATCATGGGGACGGTTCTGCTGATCCGTCGTCGCCAAGTGACTGTGATCATCAGAACCGTCCCCACGATCCATGGCCATCGACGGATCGACGGGTACGGGTTTCCCACTAACCGGCAGCGCCACAGCCTTGGGATTGTAGTATGGCGCAGGGTCCAACGGCATATGGAAATGGCTCTTCACGGATATCGGTTCCTTACTAATAGGCTTCGGCATGATGCCCTGATAGACAGCGACAGCCAGATGGTGGCCTTCCAGACAGAGCGCATCGGCCTCTTCCTCCGTCGGATAAGAGCCACTTATTGCGGAATAAGAGCCACTTATTGCCGGAGAAACGTCTGTTACTTCCAGAGTATCTTTTGATACTTCCGGAGTATTGTTTGTTACTTTCGGAGTAACGGTATCGGCTTTTGCAATCCTGACGAGGACAATCACCTCATGACCGGAAGGACCGATAAAGGCGGCAAGGGTGTAGTGCAGAATTTGCGCCGCACGCTTCACAGCATCAATCTCCTGATCGTCCAGCCCGTCTATCGTCAGCGCCACCACTCCGTTGAAGTGCTTCATGCAGAGGTTGTCGTTGTCATCCTTCTTAAACTCTGCCGACGGGTAAACCACGTGTGAAGGATACTGATTGTCGTAGCCTTCGATGTATTTGTCGTAGCTAAGCTGCTGTCGGCGGCGGGCTACAGCACCATTCTTGGTATCAGTCTTAATGCGTTCGATGAAACTCTCCATACTTTTAGTCGACAGTTTCAGCACATTCTTTTTGTTTCTAAGTACAAGTGTTACTTTCATTATGATATTCTTTTCAGTTGTTTGTCTTTTAGGGTAATTATGATTTCTTTTTGAGGAAACAGTGTTTTCCTGTATTGAAAACGATGTTTTCCGATACGGGAAACTATCACAAATCCGTCATTCTCCCGGTTCAATGGGAGGCGTTCCAAAGCGATAGGCTCTATAGAAACGATCGAAGGGGACCTCCCAATTGTAGCCATACGAGCTGACAATCTTCCGAATACCGTCCTGCTGCTCTGGCGTCAAAGGCCTTTCGCCACGCATATACTGGTAGTATTGCTTGGTGCCGTGCAGGTAAGCAGTAATGGCTTTGCGCATACTGGTATAGTCGGCTTTCAGCACTTTGTCGTAAAGATGGCTGAAGCCCGAAGCCATTGTCACCACCGCAGTCTTGTCAAACCACCGGCACTGCCCGTCCCTACCCCGATGAGGCAGCACGCATTTGGCAGTATCCATGCTTTCCGGCACATTTGCCCCAGCCAGATAACGTAAACAGCCCTCATGCAGCGGACATCCTGCATTGAAGCAAAGGACATACCAACCTGGCACTTCCGAAAAGTCAAACTTTTCGCTTAGTGGCTTTATTTCTATGTTTGTTTCCATCGCGTAGTATATTTATATTTGGCAATGTGATACGATTTAGTAAGTGCAAAGTTACATAATTTATCCGTAAAATGCAACTTTTTAGGCATTATTTTGCTCAAAAACACGCATTTTCCAGATTTATCTCCCATCTCCAACTCATCTACCACCACCTCAAAACTATTTTATTTAAATATATCGTGCGAAATTAGTGGCAGTATGGTAGATGTTTTGTTCAAAAATTATTATTGAATTAAATAGCAATTATCGCGAATACAATTATCATGTTTATAATTATTGCGTTTACAATTATCATATTTACGACAAGAAATTTGGAGATTTAAAAGATTGTTTGTAATTTTGCAGTCAAACAGTAATAGCTATGCGAAATGTTTTCTTTCCCGACGAGGAGATTAGCAAGGACGATGTCTATTTCGTTTGCTACATGATAGAGCGAATAGCCCGTCATTTGAAGCAGCCCAAGAAATACGTTGCTAACGCGATGGGGCACGACGAACTGGCCAAAAAGTTGTCGCTTGCCAATACGCTGCACTCTGAGAATCCGCTTGCCGTAGAAGCTGATTGGATAGACGAGTACTGCCTAAAATCTGGTGAGTACGATGTTGCAAAAGTTGACCCCGAACTTTGCCAGACCATTCCTACTGCCACACAGATTGGAAAGGTATATAAACGGCTAATTATCGACACCTTACAACTCGGCGAGGACTATGCCGACGCAATACTTCGGGTATACAACAATCCTATTTGTGACGTCATAGATAATTATAACACCAGTGCTTACTACGAGCCTTCTCCCTATATCGCCCGCAGTTACTACACCGGAAGTTTCTGATTATAAACGATTAGCCACTTTACAACCTCCCTATATATTTGTCCGACGGCATCGGACACGCGTTGGGCATTGAAGCGCTGAGCCACCAACATATGAGCATGGTTGCCACATTGTTCATACAAAACATGTTCATCATAAAAACGCAGGATGACATCAGCCAAGGCCTGCGGCTGACTATAAGGAATCACTATACCATTGTCTTCGTGCCCCCCCTCCTTGAAACCATTGGCAGGTGTCTGATAATCAGGTTGGTGCGGATTTTCCCCATGGCTCCATAATAATATATTCTAGTCAACAACAAAAACTTATTTCAACCAAAACAATCGAAAAATCATTGTTTTTTCATTATTTATTTGGATAATCCAAAGAAAAAAAGTATTTTTGCAAAACTTTACAAACAAAATAGAAAATGAATCAAAGAATCGAGTATCTTGATGCGATGAGAGGGTTTACAATGATTCTTGTTGTACTATCTCATGTCGTTTTTTTTGGCCTAGGCAATAACAGCATTGCTTTCAATGAATTCTTTTGTTCGTTTAGGATGCCATTATTTTTCTTTATTAGCGGATTCTTATTCTATAAAATGGAAAGAGAATGGAATTATTTAACTATCAGGTCTTTTGTAACAAAAAAATTCCTCGTACAAATAATACCCACATGTGTTTTCCTTTTTCTATTTATATATATATTCGATTTATTTGAACTGAAGTCATTAGGAAGCTATAAATTGGGATATTGGTTTACTATCACTCTTTTTGAATATTTTCTATTGTATATTTCCTCTGCGCTATTGTCACATTTTTTTTACAAAGCCAGTTTATTTTTAATCGCTTTTATTGCCATCACGATTTCATTTTGTAGTTTTTGGTATGATAATAATCATCAAGGAACTGGCCTTTTGCACAATTCTAGCATATTGGAACTCTCATTATCCGCAATTGGGTTTATAAACTTCAAATACTATTGTTTTTTCGTTTTTGGCACTTTTGTAAAACGCTTTTATAATCATTTTATTTCTTTTATTAATAATCAATATATTATAGGAATAATTATAACACTCTTTTTCTTATTCCCCATATTTACCGATTATAACCTATATACATGTAATTTTTATATCTTTCTTTTTCGAGGATTTTTGGGTATTATCGTAATTTTCAGTTTCTTTAAGATTAATGCAAATCATTTCACCCATGATTCTATTATGGGCAAGTCTTTACAATATGTTGGTAAAAGGACTCTTGATATTTATTTACTTCATTATTTCTTTTTGCCTCGAAACATGGTATACCTAAAAGATTTCTTAAATAGTTGCAACAGCCCCGTTATTGAATTATTCGTTTCCATTACAATAAGTTTAATGGTCATATCAATTACATTACTTCTTAGCAATACCCTCAGGCTTAGTCCTATTCTTGCATACTATTTGTTTGGTGTCAAAAATAACAAATAACATAACATATTCATAGAAATTAAGTTCAAAGGAAGCCCTATGATTTTCATTCTAAATAAATTCATATCATTTGCCACCAAGCTACGTGATTTATTAATTAAACCTGTTCTTGACAATCTACTCGTTTTTTCATCTTTCTATTTGACTGGCTTTTCAACAGCTATTTTCCCTACAATTGTTTTTCATACAAAACTATTAAAAATTAGTGTTTTTACATGGATATTTGATGTTTATATAATTTGTCTTTTCTTACAACTATTTCCCTCTAAAGTCAAGAAATGGACTACTATACTGATTGCAATTCCTTTCTATATTTTAGCGATTATAGATATATACTGTTTAATTACTCATTACACACATTTCAATCCCGAAATACTAAATCTCATATTAGATACAAACAGAAGGGAAGCTCATGAGTATTTTGTCCAATACATACAGTCTGAAACCACCATATTACCTATAGGCATTATATTAATAATTATTATCCTACATTTCTTAATTTGCAGGAAAAAGAATCTATTGACTTCTTTTATCTCTCATACTCGTTTAATAAATATTCTCAAGTTTGTTGTAGCACTTCTTGTTATTTCAAGTATTTCTCTTAGTTTACCCTTTAGAACCTCATTTATTAAACTTCTCAATGCTGAGACAATATTCGAAATTGACAATTATGTCAGTTATCAAGCCCTAAACACTCCATTTCACAACTTACTATTTGGACTAAAGTTAAGAAATTTGGAAAGAGAAGAGTTAGGTAAACTTGCTGAAGTACAATTACACACACAAATAGACTATTGTACCTATAACTCTCCAGAGATAGTGTTTATTATTGGAGAAAGTTATATTAAATCTCATTCACAATTATATGGATATTCCAAAGCAACAACACCTTTAGAAGCACAAAGAACTGTTGACACCGGAAATGGTGTTTTAATACCTTTTACAAATGTTATTACAACATCTAATTATACTAGCACTGTATTTAAAAACATCTTCTCTTTAAAGAGTATTGACGAACCCAAGCCTTGGGGGCAATCACTCCTCTTTCCTGTTCTTTTTAAAAAAGTAGGATATCATGTTACATTCATTACAAGTCAATATGTAAATGATAATCATAGAGATGTGTTTGACTTAAGCGGCGGTCTTTTCTTAAACAATAATGACATTTCATCCCTTGCTTTTGATTGTAGGAATGACAAGGCACCGCGTTATGATGAAACACTATTGGATTTTTACGATTCTTTGAAAGTATTCAAGAAAGAGCATAATCTGACTATTTTCCACTTGATTGGTCAACATATCGACTTTTACAAACGTAGTCCTGAAAAATGGAAGAAATTCCAGGTGAAGGACTATCAGGATCGACAGGATATCAATGAAAAGGAGAAAGCATTTGTTGCAGACTATGACAATGCTACACTCTATAACGACTACGTTGTTGATCAGATTATCAAGCGCTTTGAGGATAAAGATGCCATCGTTATCTATATGCCAGATCATGGAGAAGGATGCTATGATGGAGGGCATAAATTAGGAAGAATGCCCAAAGGAGAATACTCGAAGAGCATTTTGCAAAATGAATACGATATACCATTCTGGATTTGGTGTTCAAAACTATATCAGGATAATCATCCGCAAATTCTTCAGCAAATCAAAGATGCCCAAAACAGGCCATTCATGACAGATGACATACCTCATCTTCTTTTGTATTTAGGTGGTATAAAATGCCAAGAGTATCAAGAGAAAAAGAACTTGATAAGTCCCAATTATGATGTAAATAGAAAAAGGCTACTAAATGGAGAAGTGGATTATGACAGCATCATTAGCAAAAAACAGAATTAATTGGATTGATTGGGCAAAGTTCTTTGCCATAGCATTAGTTATTCCCTGCCATATTCCCCAGGAACGGGGAGCACAACCTTTGACTTATTTCGAAGTATTCATATTGCAACTGATATTCTTTAATTCTGGATACCTAAAAAAAATATCCAACAATTGGAAAACAACACTAAAAAAATACTGGCACGGACTGATTATTCCATATTTCAT
>JAEEUY010000218.1 GCA_016290715.1 Bacteroidales bacterium | reverse complement strand
TAGATCGGTGCCATGCCGAGCCATTCAAGCGTTTCGGCGTTGCGGATAGCGCCAAAGTTGTTGAGATGTCTATCCTCGTTCGCAATGATATAATCAAGGACGATCATGCGGTCCAAGAACTCTCTGACACCGGGGATCCCGAGCGCGTCCGCACAATCAACGAAATGCTGATACATCGACTTATTGTTCGGCTGCTTTTTGGTCTGGATGATCCGCAACGCCGGGACAAGCTCGGTATCTTCACTGACAAAATCCTCGCACACGCTGTACGGGGCGCCCTTATTCCAGGTCACTGTGTAAGGCACGTGAGGAATATTTAACCGCCGCATAATCTCCGAGGCGATCGCTTCATTCAGCGGTTGCTGGCGGTACGGGTTGGAGCCGCCTTTGACAAGGCAACGCTTACCGTCGATGATCTTCCAGCGCTTTTTCAGGTTACCGTCGGTAGTGTTATCGGGGGACGAGAAATTCAAGGTATCAGGCTTTTTGTCTGCGCCGAAAAGCACGTCGCCTATATCATCGGAAAACTCGTTTTCGAAAAAGTTGATCTTTTCCCAGGTAAGGTCGGAGTTTTCGGGACGGATCCAATATTGATCGGAAAGGGAAAGCCCAAAGCTGCGAATCAGAAGCATTTTGGTATCTGTGATCTGCAATGTTGCCATTGCCTCACGCACGCCGGAACGGCTTGCAGGGATTGAGCGATCCGTCCACCAAGCGTTCAGCGCCGCGCGATTGACGACGCCCTTTTTTATACCGACGCCAACGGGCAGATGCTCAGGCGCAAAAACACCACCGATTTTTTGAATAAAACCGGTTTCGTTATCGAGGTTGAGATCAACTACGGGTGCGCGTTTATGCATCAGGGTACACTTCAAAAAACCGTTCTGCTATTCGGGTTCGGCAATGTTGCCTGCCTTAATTTCAGCCAGTTCTTTTTGCAACTTTTTTCTCAGTTCAATCTGCTCGGTGAGCCCGGCGATTTCTTCATTGCGGAGATATTTGCTCTTCTTCACTCCGCTTTCCGACCACTGATGGTAGAAATAAACGTTGCCGTTTACGGTCTTTTTGGAGATATAGCCTTTGGGGAGTTTCCCGATCTTTTCGGTTAATTCCGCTATCTTCTGTATCGTAATTCGATCAGGCATGAATTAACCCCCCTTTCTTACCACCGTTATTATACCCTGTTTTATCTGCTTTGTCGACGGAAAAATATTAATTATCATTTACACTTTCGTGAATAGCTTTTTTGCATTTTTAGATTAATAAGTGAACTACTCGGTTATTCAATAGCCGAGTAGTTCACGCGTCGTGTATCCTAAATTACACAGATGCATTTGAATAAAAACAAACTCTATTGTCAGATTTTTTCTCCATGCTTTTTGTTTGTAAAATAAAACGCTACAGCTAGTATTGAAGATATTGCTGCCAGACCAGCCAAGAATCCGAATGAAACTTCCCACTCATATTTATCTGCTAAGACTGCAAGTATATACGTGCTGAAAGCTCTGCCTACATAGCAAGTACCGTTCAACACGCCTGCCAAAAATCCGGCGTCAAATCTTCCCTTCATATACAGTGGTACTTGTACTGTTGTCATATTCGAAACAATACCTACAGATATACATGCCAATACAAAGGAAACCACCAACACTATCCATGATACGTTAATGGCGAATATGGCGCAAATGAGGAGTATTGTTGTGAGAATATATGCAAAAACGATCGGAAGAACAAATCCTTTTGCCTTCTTGTATGCAAATGTTGTAATAAATGAAACAGAAAGCATGAACAAAGGCAACAACACTGAAGTAAGAATAGCCACCCAATCCTGGAAACCATATGTCTCTTTCAAGATGACTGGAACCCAGCTGTTCAATCCTCCGGAAACTGCATATGCAACAAATGAGAACTCAATAAAAATGAGAAGAACAAACAATAGTTTATGTTTTCCTTCTTTGCTTTGATTTTGTTCTGAATTCGTATTGTTTGCCTGTTGAGTTTCAGCATCCTCATAAGGCGCTTTATTATTTAATCTTCCTGATACTATAAACCACACAACGGCAGCGAAAGCTAAAACGGCTGCAGCTATGAGAAAACTGTATACATAATTCTTGGGCTTGATGGACATTACGGCAAATAATCCGTAGGAAAGGAACATGCCTCCTGTTGATGCAATGCTCATCATTATCGCAGAAAATGGCTTATATTTGTCATGTATACCTTTTCTCAATGTGAAAAGCAATGTGGGCCACAGTGTCGCCTGGCAAAGTCCGTTAATAATCCATATCCATTTAATTAGTTCAAAGTCTACACCGAAAAACAAAATGATATTTGAAATTGCAGACCCAAGTAAAGAAATAGTAAGAACTACTCTTCTGTTAATTTTTGCACAAAAGAACGCAATGAATATCTGGCCTACTCCATATGCAAGAAAATACAAAGTGGTCGGCAGAGATGCAACTGTCTTGCTTACACCGTACTGATCCATTACAAGAGAAACATTAGAGCTGTAACTGTAACGGCCCAATTGGGCAAATGAATATATCATCCAACACACAATTATCAGAACAATTTCAAATACTTTGGTGTCCTTTTGTTTTGTGTCATTAAGCGGTTTATCCATGAAACCTACTTCTTTCTTTTAAAATACGAAAACATATTATACAACACATGAAAATATTCGCAAGTCATTTTATATTTTTGTTTTCGCGCATCCGACATTCCTAGGCAAACAATTGGATGTGCTTATTGTGCACAATGCTATTTGTGGAAGTCAAATGTCAATGTACCATCTTTTTTGAAATACAATCCGGCACTGAACTCTTTTCCTGCTCTGCTCACAAATCCTTCAATGTTGAATATTTCACCTTTGGTCATGAGTTCTTTTATTTCCTGATCAGTAAACTCGTGCCCAGCGAGTTTTTTAGGAACTGAAAAACCGCATTTTGCATTTTCATTGTTAGAGCAAATATATCCGAATCTTGTTTCAAGAACATCTCCGCTCTTGCAGCACGGGCACTTGTATTCTGTTTTTTTGACAGAACCATTTTGATTACTTATGGTTTTCGCGCCAAAAGATTTTTGAACGTATATTTTGGAACTTTGATCAATCAAAGCGGATATTTCATCATAAGTGTATTTAATCGCCTGATTTATGCTGTTTTTGCCCTTGTATACATCTTTTAACACCACACCCATGTCCGCTGTTTTTCTTTTGTCTAGGAGAAGCTTGAGTTTTGTCAAATAATTGACATATGCTTCGCCCTCATCCAACAAATAGAATTTGTTGTCTTTCAGGTCTATGTATTTAGACTTAATAGCGCCTTCAATAATCCCCGTTCTTGTTGCTTCGGTGCCTAGTTCCACGCCAGAAAATATAGCTTTATACTCCTCTTCTTCATCCTCAATCTCATCTTTTCTGAACGGGTTTTTGAGATATTTGTAAAAGCTGTCGGTTGTATATCTGTCAGGAGCTTTTGTGGTATCTTTTTCAGCCTTGAAATCCGTCTTTACCACATCGCCTTTTTTCAGATCAGGCAGTGTTTTATCTTTTGTTGTATATTCGTCGTATTTTGTCCACCCTTTTTGCTTAATAACCTGACCTTTGATTTTAATAGTCTCGACTCCTCCAACATCAATAGAAATCTCCGTTTTGTCTACAATGCATTTTTCATTGCAAAAAACAGCGAGGAATCTGGCCATTATTGTGTCATATACCTTTTTTTCAAGCTCACTCAGATTTGTATCACTCGGCAAATTAATTGTCGGAGTTATAGCTGAGTGGCTTTCTATTTTTCCATCGTCGAAAATCTTTTCAGATGCTTTAACATCAAGGTCTTGCTGAGGCAACTTTTCAAGTACTTTTGAAACTTTGTCTTTTTCTGCTTTTGCCAGATATTCCGTATTTGTCCTGGGGTAAGTGACATATCCCTTTTCATACAAAGACTGCACAACTTCAAGGCTGACTTTCGGTGTCATTTTATGCTTTTTTCCAAGTACTCCCTGCAATTTTGAAAGCGAGTACAATTTGCCCGGTGCAACAGTTGAGGAGTGGTTATCTACATTAACCACTACACTTTCAGATGCATTCAGTTTTTCCGCATATTCTTTTGCTTGCTTTTCAGTATCAAATGTCTTCTGACTTTGAAGTTCAATCCCGTCAACAGAACTCTTGACTTTTACATAATCCTTAGTTACAAAATTGCGTATTT
>JAEEUY010000217.1 GCA_016290715.1 Bacteroidales bacterium | reverse complement strand
AAATCAATAAATTATACAAAAGTAAAAATTTTTGTCATATACCAAATTTCGGGGTGCAAAGGTACAAATTTTTATCATTGATTTTAAAGTATTTGATATGTTTTTTTTAGTACTTTGTATAGGGGGGGGGTAAAATACTTGTAATCAAGTATTTATAAATTATGATTTATATCATCAGCACATTTTCGAGGCGATGTTATACTTGAAGCGATGATACATGAATTATATTAGAAGGAACGATGATTTTTGTCAGAAAAGTGATTGAATTTTTTAATGATATTTTTCCCAACTTTGCCAAAAAAAAACTATCTTTGCAATCTTTTAATCCAATGATGCTGTCAATGACGATAAAAAGGGTCTCTGTATTTTTAATATATTACATATTAATATTACTTGCATGTAATGCACAATCTGTGCCTGATAGTAGCAATTACAAAATCTTTTACTATCCCAATGGACAGAAATCCAGTGAAGGGTGGATGATAGACGGGCAGCCGGAAGGTTGGTGGAAATCGTATAACCAAAGCGGGCATTTGGTGTCGGAAGGAAATCGCAAGAACCACCAGTTGGACAGCGCATGGTTTTTTTATAATGAAAAAGGCGACACCATGCTGATAGTCCATTATCAGAACGGACTGAAAAATGGGGAGCGTGTGCAGTTTTTGAATGACGAGTATATCGTTGAAAAATGGTCGGGCGACAGTTTGTTATCACCGGTCAAGACCTATTATTTAAATCGTAAATTGAAAAGGATAACCCCGTATGTTGAGGGAAAGCCGCATGGTTTTGAAAAGAGTTTTGACACCTTGGGAAACGTGGTTGAAGTAGCCAACTATTATCGTGGGGTGCTTACGCGTCGCGAGCGGATCAATCGCACCGATGATTTCGGCTACAAGCAGGGCAATTGGAAATATTTCTGGGATAATGGCAATTTGCAGATGGAGGGTACTTATCTCAACAACAAGAAAAATGGGTTCTTTAAGCATTATGATGAAGAGGGAAACTTTTTGTCTGTTGAGAAATTTGAATATGACAAGTTGATTGAGGATGCCAAAGAAACCAAACAATTGGATCGCAAGGTGTCCTATCACCCTAACGGTCAACCTGCCATTGTAGCCAATTATTATAAAGGGAAGGCAGAAGGCATCCGGCGTGAGTTTGACACATTGGGCAATGTAATCAAAGGGTATATTTTTGAGGCGGGCTATTTGCGTTTTGAAGGTATTACCGATATGGAAGGATTGCGTCAAGGACTGTGGAAAGAGTATTATGAGACGGGGGAATTGAAGTCGGAGGGGAAATATAAAAACTCAAAGAGAGTGGGGGAGTGGAAATTTTATTTTCCTGACAAGACCATGGAAGTAGTTGGAAGTTATTCAGCGAAAGGGAAATATGAAGGAGAGTGGAAATGGTATTATCCCAATCACGAATTGATGCGGGTTGCCCATTATGAGGATGGAATCTTGGAAGGTGATTTTGTAGAGTACGATATGGAAGGGAATATCCAAACGCAAGGACAATACGAGGAGGGGAGTGAAGAGGGATATTGGTATTATCGCAACGGTACGGTGGTGGAGGAAGGGAATTTTGAAACCGGTTTGCGCTCGGGTTTGTGGAAAATATGGTATGAGCCCCAGAAAATATTTGTGGAAATGGAATATCAGGAGGATTTATTGGACGGGAATTATACTATTTATTATGAAAATAACGTTATAAAACGCTCAGGAAAGTATGTGAAGGGTGAGAAAAATGGTATTTGGCGCGATTATTATGATAATGGCGAATTGTTTCTTACCACTTTATACAAAGATGGCGTGGAGATAAGTTGGAATGGGTACAAAATAGAAAATTGATTATGAGAAGACTAACTATATTTTTGATCATTATATTCATCAGTGGGAGCATATCCGTTTTGAAAGGACAGGCAGACTCTGCTTCAACGAATAAGGAAGTTGAAGATATTGGGATGACCCAGTATAAAGAACTCTTGAATTCAGATATGAATAAAATGTTGGAATTGTGGTATGTAAAGCGGGAGGTTGCCAATTCGCGTAGTGTCCTTTCCAAACTGTCGGATGAAACCATAGTGGATGATGGGAATATGGATTCCATCTACCGCCAGCGCCTTAGCAAAATCCCGTCGGTAGTACAGTTGGGCTACAATGCAACAGTAAAGAACTATATCAATTTGTATGCGAATAACAGAAAGCGTTCCTCTTCCGCCTTGTTGGGATTAGCCCAATATTATTATCCTTGGATGATTGAGATTTTCGACAAATATGGTGTTCCGGAAGAGTTGGTATATATCACGATTATTGAGTCATCCCTGAATCCGTTTGCGGTATCTCCTGCCGGAGCTACGGGCATCTGGCAGTTTATGTACACCACAGGGAAAATGTACGGTTTGGAAGTGAATAGTTTTATTGACGACCGTCGTGATCCGGTGAAGGCAACCGATGCCGCCGCCCGCCACCTCCGCGACCTGTATAACATGTTCAATGATTGGGGATTGGCTATTTCCGCTTATAATTGTGGCGCAGGAAATGTGCGGAAAGCCATCTACCGTTCAGGCGGAAAACAAAACTTCTGGGAAATCCGTCAATATCTGCCAAGAGAAACGCAAAACTATTTCCCCGCCTACATCGGCGCGTACTATATGATGAAATATCACTCCATTCATGGGATTACTCCTGCTAAGATTACTATCCCATCCAATGTGGATACCGTGATGGTAAAAAAAGAGGTCCATTTTGAACAGATTGCCCATGTTTTAGATATTCCTTTGGAGGAAATCAAAACCCTTAATCCCCAATACAAACGTTCCGTTATTCCCGCTTTTGATGAACCATACCCGTTAAAGTTGAGAAGCAACGATGTCTTGCGCTTCATTGCGATGCAAGACTCAATTTATAAATATGAATATGATACTTATTTTGCTCCATTGCAAATGTATGTGAATGCTTTTACCGGAAAAACGGTGGGGGATAACTCTACCACGAAGAAAAAGTATCATACGGTTCGTAGCGGTGAAAACCTATCCAAAATCGCCAATAAATACGGACTTTCTTTGGAGGAACTCAAAAAAATGAACAAGCTTAAAAGCAACTATATCAAAACAGGGCAAAAATTGTTGGTGGGTTACACTTATACGCAACCTCCTGCGAGTAGCCAACCCGCTGCCGACAAAGCCGATGAAAACAAGGACACCAATACCGATAACAGTTCTCAGGTAACGAAGCCGGCTACGTCAACAGAAACGGAGGCGGCCTATACAATTCACACGGTAGCCAAAGGGGAAACATTGTACCAAATTGCTACAAAATATCACACTACGGTACAAAAAATTGCACAAATCAATCACCTTACCAACGTCAACAGTTTGAAAGTAGGGCAAAAATTAAAAATTCCGAGATAATTTTTATGCGACGAGATGTTAACACTCTTTTGTGGCTTGTTTTGCTTGTATTGACAGCAGGTTGTGCGCGTATTGTCGCTCCCGTTGGCGGTCCGAAAGATATGACACCGCCAACCATTGTCAAGGAAGTCCCTGCCAATAACAGTGTGTTTTTTACAGGCCATGGCTTCAAAATCACGTTTGATGAGTTTGTGGTGCTTCAAAACACGACGGAAAATGTGCTGATTTCGCCGCCCTTGTCTTCCCAACCGACGTATTCGCTTTCAGGAAAAACGCTGACCGTCAAGTTTAGCGATACATTGAGGCCTAATCAAACCTATAGTTTCGCTTTCGCTAATTGCATTAAGGATTTCACCGAAGGGAACCCCATTCCTATCTATAATTATTCGTTTTCAACAGGCAGTTATGTCGATTCTTTTATGCTGAAAGGGAAGGTGGTGGATGCGGTTACCGCCAGTGCTGTCGATAATTGTTACATTTTGGCTTATATAAATAATGTGGATTCATTGCCTTGTACCACCCGCCCTGATTTTGTTACCAAATCGCAAAAAGACGGCAATTTCAGCATTAACAACATCCCCTCAGGACAATACAAACTGTTTGCATTAAAAGATGTGAATAACAATATGCTCTTTGATCAGCCGAATGAATCTGTTGCTTTCTTCCCGCAAACGGTGGCGGCTATTCCCATGCCCCGAACAGACACAATTACGGATTCCACCCGCGCTGAAACGGTCTCTTCGCGAGTGCAACAATTTGATTCTGAATGTGTTTTAAGGATGTTTGAAGAAGCTGATACGATGCAATCTTATGTTAAAATGCAAAATAAGGAGGCAGGAAAGTATGAGTTGTTCTACAAGAATAAAATTTCAGATCCACACATCAACGTGTTGTCAGAAGACACTGTCTCTTTTTTCCCCATAATCGGCAACGACACGCTTACTTTATATTTCAAACAAATTCCCGCCGATACCGTCACCGTGGAGGTGGCTGCTAACGGAAAATGTTGTGATACATTGAAACTGACACCTTTTCAGAAAAGGAATGTGCGTACTCGCGGCAAGCGTGAAAACAAAAACTTTTTGTCAGTTACTCCACTCAACCAAGGGGAATTATATAAGCCACTGGTATTGAAATTTTCCTATCCAATCCATCCTGTCGATTCCTTCGAAGTGCAAGTTGTCAGTATCAGAAGACAATCGGGAAACGACACGTCTTACCTTCGTTTAAGTGTGCCTGATACCTTTGTGAATCAGGTGGTGATTCCTATGAAATGGGAAGAAAAAGTTTCATATAACCTTTTTATTCGTGATTCTGTTTTTGAAGGATATAACAATTTGGTGAACGATTCGATTAAAGTGAATTTTACAGCCAAAACAGAAAAAAATTACGGGTCTTTGCACTTGAGTTATAAATTACCAGCGGAATCACCATCATACATCACCCAATTGTTGGGAGAAAAAGGGGAAGTATTGATGGAAAAGGCAATTCATACTTCGCAGGTGATTGTATATGAAAATCTTCCAGAAGGAAAATATAAAATAAAAGTTATTGAAGATAGCAATGGCGACGGCGAGTGGACTCCCGGCGATTACCGAAAGAGCCGGCTTCCGGAAAGGGTTTTCTATTTCCCGAAACAGATTTTTGTGAGAGGGAATTGGGACTTGGAGGAGGAATTCCAGTTATAAATCATCCTGTTTTGGAACAGCGATAGAAAAAAATCAATTATGGCTGATTTACCTTTAGGATAAAGCCTGTCCCGTGGATGTTTTTGATTTCAATGGCTGGTTTTATATCCTTATCTGTCTGGCCAATATGGAAATAGGAGCGGAGTTTGGTTAGGAAAACATCCATACTACGGCTCGTTGCATAGTCATCAGTTCCCCATACTTGACGCAATATATATTCGCGAGGAATTAGCTTGTCCTTGTTTTCACAGAAAATACGGAGCAATTCGGTCTCTTTTTTGGTTAAAACACGTCTTTGTAACGGATGTATCAGTTCATGCGTGTCTGTATCAAAAACGAAATCCCCTAAATTAAACTTTTGGGGCGTTGCTGACATTGGGCTTTTGCGTATTTTGGAGCGGCGGGTGCGCCGTAAAATGGCTTCAATTCGCAATACCAATTCCTCAATATTGAAAGGCTTCGTGATATAATCATCACAACCTAACTGAAACGCCTTGATTTTATCTTCTTTGTCACCCCTGACTGTTAAAAAAATAACGGGAATTTCCTCATCTTTTTTACGGATTTCCTGCAGTAACTCTAACCCATTCATGCCAGGCATCACAATGTCCAATATACAAATATCATATTTGCATTGTGCGAAATTCTGTAATGCTGTTAGTCCGTTATTAAAGTCATCAACGTTAAATCGGATAGTGGTTAAGTAATCTTTTAAGATGGTTCTTAAATTTTTGTTGTCTTCAGCAAGCAAAATCTTGCCACGAAATTCTCTCATTACCTCTATATGTAGTTAAAATTTGCTAGTAGTAAGATTATAAAAGATGCAACTTTTTTTTTGCTTGTTTATTGCATATTTTTTTTTGCTGAAGTTCTTTTATATATATAAATATTTGAAAATCAATATTTTATAAATGTTAAAAAATGTTAAAATATTTTTCAGACTTTATTCATATCTTAAAGCAGTGATGGGATCTAAATTGGCAGCGCTGCGGGCAGGATACCAACCGAAAAAGACACCGGTGGCGGCGCAGACTCCGAATGAGATAAAAATGGCAGATTGACTGATGACAAATGGCCAGTTTAATAATTTAGTGGCAATATAGGCAATAATAATGCCGAAAACAATGCCAATAATTCCTCCAATGAGACTTAAGATGACACTTTCCGACAAAAATTGGTACAATACATCTCTATTTTGTGCACCGATAGCCATTCTTAGTCCAATTTCCCGTGTGCGTTCAGTAACGGTTACATACATAATGTTCATAATTCCGATTCCGCCAACGATGAGTGAAATAGCGGCGATGGCGGTTAATAGAATCGTTAGCAACTGGGTAATGGAACTCATGGTGGATAAGAGCTCTTCTTGGGTACGAATATCAAAATCGTCTTCTGCGCCAGATTTGATATGATGATTGCTGCGTAAAATGTAGGTGATTTCCGTTGCTGCCATCTCTGATTCTTCCTCGCTGGTGGCCGAGGCAAAGAGCATATTGAAATGAGAGATGCCTAAAAAACGCTTTTGTATAGTGGTGTAAGGAGCTAAAACAATATCATCTTGGTCTTGTCCCATTTGGTTTTGCCCCTTGGATTTCAAAACGCCGATGACCTTCATGGGCACCTGTCCGCAGCGGATGGTTTGTCCGATAGGATTCTCCCCATTGGTGAAAAGATTATCCACAATCGTTTTCCCGATAACGCATACCTTGGCATATTTTTTCACTTGGTCATCGGTGAACATGATGCCGTCCTCTAACTCATACTTGCGGATTTCCAAGTAACTGGAAGCCACTCCCTGCAAACTTCCCGGATGGTTGTTGGAACCGTAAACCAACTGCGCTGCACTACTGACCGAAGGCGAGACGTGGGCTACATATTTGGTGTTCTCTGCAATGGATTTATAATCCTTGTTTTCAAGTGATTTGGCATTACTGTTGCCCATATTGACACCGCCGCGCATTTGACGACTAGGCATAATCATAATCATATTTGAACCCATGGAGGAGAGTTGGGTGCGTACGCTTAAAGTGGAGCTTTTCCCTAAACTTACCATCACAATAACCGAGGCAATGCCGATGATAATTCCCAACATGGTGAGAAAAGCGCGGCTCTTGTTGCGGAGAAGCGCGGTGATGGCTATTTTGATGAGGTCAATGATGTTCATATAGCAGTGTGTGTTAAATTTTGTTCATACTGTGCAAGGGCAGCTGCTGCCGATTGTTGCTCAATTGCTTGGTCAAGAACGATACTGCCGTCGCGTAACTTGATAGTACGGGTGGTGAAAGTGGCGATGTCGGGCTCGTGGGTTACAAAAGCAATTGTTTTCCCCTTAGCGTGCAGTTCCTGAAAAAGCGTCATGATTTCGTAGGAGGTTCGGGTATCCAAGTTTCCGGTCGCTTCATCGGCTAAAATAATCACAGGGTCGTTGACGAGGGCGCGAGCGATGGCTACGCGCTGTTGCTGTCCTCCTGAAAGTTGGCTCGGTGCATGATTCATTCTGTCTGCAAGTCTTACCGCTTCAAGTGCCGCAATGGCTCGCTCGCGCCGCTCTTTCATCGGAATATCCGCATTGTATAAAAGCGGAAGCTGCACATTGTCAATGGCGGAAGTGCGTGCCAGCAAATTGTAGTTCTGGAAAACAAAGCCAATTTTCCGATTGCGTATGGTGGATAACTGGTTTTTGCTTAACCCGCTGACAGCCGTCCCATTGATGTAGTATTCGCCCGAGGTGGGCCGGTCGAGGCAACCAAGGATATTGAGCAGGGTGGATTTCCCCGATCCACTGGTCCCCATGATACTCACAAACTCCCCTTCAAAAATATTAAATGAAACGCCATTGAGCGCATTCACTGTTTCGCTGCCCACTTGGAAGGTGCGGTATAGATTCTGTATGTTGATAATTTCGTTTTTGGGCATAATATCTTATCTTTGTTTGTCTTTAGGTGGTTTGGGCATGAAAGGGCTGGAGGAATTGTTGTTGGGCTTTCCAAAGCCGCTCATGTCTTTTTCAGAAATAACCACCTCTTCATTCTCGTTCAAACCACTTGTTACTAATGTTTTGGCACCGTCATTGATGCCAATGCTGATGGTGCGTTCCTTGTATTGGCTGCCCTTCTTAACCCAAATCGTTTTTTTGGTCAAATCTTTTAGACTTTGGGTTCTGTCTTCGTTGGTGTTGTATAGACTTTCAAAGGTGAACCCCATTTGGGTGAGGATGGCTTCGGTTTGTGGTTTCAAAGTGAAGAAAAGTGCTTCCATTGGAATGGCGATGCCAGACTCTTTTTCAGTGATGATGCTTACGCTGGCGGTCATTCCGGGGAAAAGTTTCTCTTCTTCGTTAGGCGCATCAATGATAACAGTATAGGTAACCACATTGGAAGTGACGGTGGGCTCCAAGCGGATCTGTTTTACGGTCCCTGTAAAAATGTCATCAGGGAAAGCGTCAACGGTAAATGTAACTAATTGTCCCACTTTTACTTGCCCGATGTCAGCTTCGTCCACATCGGCTTCCACCTGCATCTGTTTTAAGTTGTTGGCAATGGTAAAAAGGGTGGGGGTGCTGAAAGATGAGGCAACCGTTT
>JAEEUY010000020.1 GCA_016290715.1 Bacteroidales bacterium | reverse complement strand
GTGACGGTCGTAATGGAAAATCCTTTCAGCTTCTCAGAAACAGCCACCGTTTGTGAAGGCGAATTACCGTACTTTTGGCACGGACAGAACCTGACAGAAAACGGAACCTATACCGACAGCTTGCTCTCCGTTTTTGGATGCGACAGCGTCTATACCCTTAATTTGAGCATCTCGCCTTCTTACAATATCAATATCGTTGATACCGCATACGTCAATGAGCCCTACGAAAATTATGGTATCTCCCAAACATTCTACGACACTACGGCACAATCTTTCGAACTGACTGAAATTACCGGCGCCGGTTGTGACAGTATTATTCATTTGGATATTGTAGTATTAGACCGTACCGGACTTCAAGAAGCAACTTGGTTGGGCAATATCGTCATCTTCCCCAACCCCGCTGACGAAAATATGATGATTTCTGCAGAGGGCATCATCTTGAATGAAATTACCCTATTCGACCACTCGGGAAGAAAAGTATTGCATGAAATGGTTAACCAAAGTACTATTTCATTAAATGTGGCCACTTTGGCCCCCGGCGTTTACCTCATGCAAATTGCAAGTGATACCGGTTTGATAACAAAGAAAGTAGTGATACGTTAATCAAATTGATACATTGAAAAAAAGCACCGCAAACGGTGCTTTTTTTGTTTGAAACCGTTTTTTATGTACTTTTGCATCCTTATTTAATATGGCAAGATGAAAAAAATTTCCTTTTTTTTGCTTTCCTTCCTCATCCTTTTCCCAATAGAACAACTCTTTGCATGGGGACAAGAGGGGCATCGAATTATCGGGCAAATCGCATATAACCATTTATCACCCAAAGCCAAAGAGAATATTGATCAAATATTAGGTGAAAAGGGGGTCGTTTATTGGGCTAACTGGGCGGATGAAATTAAAAGCGACACCATTTATGCCAACAGTTACAATTGGCATTTCCAAGACTTAAATGGTGGGATGTCCGATTCGGCACTGACAGCTACTTTGGTTAACTATCCTCAAGAAGGAGGGAATTTATTTAAAGCGATGGACAGTTTGATTGCCGTGCTCCGAAATGAACCTGACAATTTTGATGCCCTGCGTTTCATCATTCACTTGGCGGGAGATAAATTTTGTCCTATGCACATGGGACATTTTGATGATTTAGGCGGGAATAAAATAAAATTACAGTGGTTCGGGCGAAATTCAACTTTGCACAAAGTATGGGATTCTGATTTGATTTACTCCCGAGGTTACAGCTATTCAGAATATGCCGAATATTTAGAACACCGTTATCACAGGATGGCACAAGAAATTGAAAAGATGAGTGAAGCGGAAATTTTAATTCAGAATTATCATATCACGCAAGAAATATATGATTATCACAAAATTTGGGACGGGAATAGCTATCACTATATCTACCACTTTACCGACACAATGGAAAAGCAGTTATATCGTTCCGGAATCCGTTTAGCTAAACTTTTGAATGAACTTTACGGTTAATCTTTCATATTCATGAGAACGATGGACTTTCTTTTTGTTTTTTGATTTTACACACTATTTTATGCAAAGATTAGACAAATTATTGGTAGAAAAGGGATTATTTTCTTCTCGGGAAAGGGCACAAGATGCCATTAATCAAAAAACCATTGCCATCCACGGACAAATTGTAGATAAGCCCTCCAAACTGGTGGATGAAAATACTGAAATCACAGTCATTGACATATTTAACAAGTATGTTAGTCGCGGGGGGTTAAAATTAGAAAAAGCCATTGAAATTTTCGGGATTGATTTTAAAGGGAAAACGGTTTTAGACATCGGGGCATCTACTGGTGGTTTCACGGATTGTGCCTTACAGCACGGGGCCAAATTTGTAACGGCGATTGATGTGGGCACCCAACAGTTACACCCCTCCTTACAAAATCACCCTCAAGTGCACTCTATGGAAAACAAAGATTTCCGCGACTTGCAGCCCACCGAAATCACTCCATCCACCTACGACTTCATCGTTTCCGATGCCTCTTTCATCTCCCTCTCCTACTTAATCCCCCACTTCAAACCCTTTCTCAAACCCGACAGTCGGTGCATACTTCTTATCAAGCCCCAATTTGAGGCTGGCGCTTCGTTCCTCAACAAAAGTGGCATTGTTACCGATGAAAAAGGATATAAAATCGCCATACAACGGGTAACCCAAGAGGCCATTAACTACGGATTTTACCTAAATCAAATAGGCATTTCCACCCTCTTTGAAAAGGTTAAAAATGTAGAATTTTTAGCTCTTTTCTCCTATCAAAACACCCATTTCTCTATAGATTATAACACACTTTTTAAAGATATAAAAAAAATGAAAAAGCAGCTATCATGAAGAAAATCATTCCCTTCGTATTTTTATTATTGTGGTGCTTCATCGGGAAGGCAGCTTATATGGAAAATGTGCCGCAGACCATCATACAACCCAATGGCGACACCTTGCATTGTTTCGCTTCGGGGGATGAGTATTATCACTACCTTCATGATGCGGAAGGATTTACTATTGTACAAAATCCGCAAACGGGCTTTTTTGTATATGCCATTCGAGAGCATTCGCAAATCATCCCCAGCAATTATGTTGCGGGGAAAGTTAATCCACGTCAAGTGGGCTTGACTCCACACATCAGAATATCTGCAACCGAGTGGCAAAACAGAAGAACGCAAAGGTGGGCCAATGTCCCTTCCAAAAATTCGCCCAAAACTTCAGAAACCAACCATGGAACCCTCAATAATCTGGTTGTTTTCATCAAATTTGCCGAAGAGGGAAACTTCAGCAATTCTTTTTCTGATGTAAACAAGATGTTTAACGACTCCTCTACTGTTGGTTGCAACTCTCTTTATAACTACTTTAAAAACATCTCGTACCAACAACTTTTCATCCAATCCCACTTCTTTCCGACACCAGAAAACGACCTCATCGTTGCCTACGAAGATATCTACCCCCAAAATTACTATTGTCCTTATTCTGAGACCAATCCTGAGGGTTATGCTGCTGACGACGACGGCACTGAAAGAACAGAGCGCGAAATGGCCCTATTGGCACGCGCTTCCCGATTTGTGGCCGACCTTATTCCCACGGATTTGAATCTCGACTATAACAACGATGGCTATGTGGACAATGTTTGCTTCGTCATCAAAGGCGATGTAATGGGTTGGAATGATTTGTTGTGGCCCCATCGCTGGTCATTATATACCGAAGACGTTGAAATCAACAACAAACGTGTTTATGATTTCAACTTCCAGCTCAGCGACAACATTTACTATTTCACCCCTTCCACTCTCTGCCACGAAATGTTTCACACATTAGGTGCCCCCGACCTGTATCATTATAGTGATGAGTTTTTCACTCCGGTTGGCTCTTGGGATATGATGGCCTCCACTTCATCTCCCCGCGCACAAAACCCGGGCGCATGGATGAAATACCGATATGGGAACTGGCTTGAGGAAATACCCACCATTACAGAATCAGGCACCTATACAGTATATCCTGTGGGGGGAAATAGCAACGAACGCATAGCCTACATCATTCCTTCTGAAATTGAGAATGAATTTTTTGTTGTTGAATGCCGGAAAAAATCCAACACCTTTGATTTGAGTATTCCAGAATCCGGATTATTGATTTACCACATAAACAGTGATTTTGTCGGCAATGCCGAATGGGATGGGGTGGATTTTTTGGATGAAGTGTATATTTACCGTCCGGATGGAACGCTAACAGAAGACGGCGATATTTCCGAGGCTGCATTCAAACAGTCAAACTCGCGCACCCGCTTCGACTATTCCACCAATCCCCAACCTTTTCTCTCTAACGGATATATAAGCGCTATCCGTATTTATAACATCACCTCTCATATCGACAGCATTACCTTTTCGTATCTCAAACCGGGCGACCCGATAGATACCACACTGCTGGCAGAATCGGCACTCAACACCCTCTCCGTCGCCCCTAACCCCGCCCAGCAATCGGTTTTTATTCATTTGCCCGACAATTTTGAATCTGGCTTGATTGAGTTTTTCGATATGACTGGAAAATTATGCCTTTCCCAAAGAGTCCACGCTGCCGCCCATGAGGTTGATATTTCTTCCTTAAACAGTGGCTTGTACATCGTCCGCGCCTTCTCTTCAGATCATAAAATTCTTTATACTAAAATAATAAAAGAGTAGTTTTTAATAGAAAATTAGGTGTACCTTTGCACCTCTAAACAACAACCATGGAGAATGCACTCAATACTCGCATCGACAAATGGCTATGGATGGTTCGCTTATTCAAAACTCGCTCCATGGCAACGGATGCTTGTAATGCCGGAAAAGTAAAAATGAATGGCAACAACCTGAAACCTTCCAAAATCGTCAAAGAGAATGAAGTGTATGTTGTTCGTATTGGGGCTTTGGAAAAAAGTGTGCAAGTCATCGGCACCCCTAAAAATCGGGTGGGCGCACCATTGGTTCCCCAATATTACACAGACCTGACACCTGCAGAAGAATATGAAAGAGTGAAGTTGTTGCACATGCGGTTTGAATATCGGGAACACGGGGAAGGCCGTCCCACCAAACGCGACCGCCGACAGATTGAGTATATTAAAAACTACTATGGGGAAGATGATGATTTTTTAGAATATTAAATTAAATTTGAAATATGAAAATTGATTTTCTGGGTGCCACCACTGAAGTTACTGGAAGTAAATTTTTACTCACCACCGTTAAAGGTGTTAAAATATTGATAGACTGCGGGATGTATCAAGGGAAAGGATTGGAAACCGATAGCATGAACCGCGATTTGGGCTTTAAACCTTGCGATATTGACTTCATCCTTCTCTCCCACGCCCACATCGACCACTCCGGATTAATTCCTTACATTGTCAAGAACGGGTTCAAAGGGAAGATTTTCTGCACACCAGCTACCCGCGACCTCTGTTCTATCATGCTTCCTGATTCGGGACGCATTCAGGAAACCGATACCAATCAATTCAATAAGAAACGCAAAATGCAGCATTTGGAACCCGTTGAACCCATCTACACTATGAAGGATGCGGTTTCTTGTATGCGGCATTTCATCTCTGTGCCTTACGGATTGGATTTTGCCATCACAACCGATTTCAACATTCGCTTCATCAATACAGGGCACATGTTGGGAAGCGCGGCCATTTACATCACCTTCAAAGAAGGTCGAAAGAAGAAAACCCTTTGTTACACAGGCGACATCGGGCGTTATCATAAAGCCATTTTACCAGACCCTGAACCCTTTCCACAAGCCGACTATATTATCACCGAATCCACTTACGGAAACCGCATCCATACCACTTTGGAAGATGCCGAACAAACCCTTTGTATGGTCATCAAAGATGCTTGTGCCAAACGCAAAGGGAAACTGATTATCCCCTCCTTTGCCATCGGCAGAACACAAGAAATCGTTTATGCGCTCCAGAAACTAAAAAACAACCATGATTTGCCGGATATTGACATATTCGTAGATAGTCCGCTGGCCGTTTCTGCCACCGACATTTTCCGCCTGCACAGCGATTGCTTTGTGGAGAGTTTGCAAGATTATATCAAAACCGACCCGGACCCGTTCGGATTCCAGAATTTGCACTATATCCGCTCTATTGAAGACTCCAAAAAACTCAATTCCTACAACCGTCCCTGCATTATTATTTCGGCCTCAGGGATGATGGAGGCGGGACGTGTAAAACATCATTTGGCCAACAATATTGAGAACCCGCGTACCACCATTTTGTCTGTCGGTTATTGTTCACCCACTACCCTCGGCGCCAAAATCATGCGTGGTGACAAAGAGGTATCCATCTTTGGAACAAAATATAAAGTTAAAGCCACATTAGCTTCTATCGAAGCCTTTTCTGGACACGCAGATTATCGGGAACTCATTCAATATTTATCCTGCCAAAACAAGAAAAAAACCAAAAACATCTTCATCGTTCATGGAGAAGACCAAGCAAGAATTGAATATGCACAACACCTTGCCGACGCCGGCTTCACCCATAGCAGTATTCCTAAATTCAGAGAAAGTGTAGAAATCTAAATGCCCTCCCTTCATCTTTTCCTCGCACATCCCGCAAAAATTTTTCACTTTCCCCTCTCATTTTCAGATTTATCCGTATCTCCTTTGCCATTTACCGCTCAAAATGCAACAATTGGATAGTGTGGGGTTCCTTCCAATATAAGAAGGTATCGTAATCTAACCAGTCGCCGGTATTATAATACATTGCGCCATCCTCCAATTTTTGTTCTATGGGCACATGCCTGTGTCCATAGACGAAAAGGTCTATCTTTTCTGTTTGCAACACCCCTTTTATGTAAGGGAGCATACAATCGCCATCGACATATTTCTCCCCCTTTTTCTTGTGGTTCATCGCCCGACTATTTCTTGAAAAGAAGCGGGCAAGCGAAAATGCCCAGCGCGGAGGCAACGCCCCGTATATAATCTGATTCGGTCGGAATGCAAAGATGCCTTTGATTAAACGATAACCTTTATCTTTGGGATCCAGCCCATCCCCATGTCCGATGATGCACTTTTTCCCATTGATTAAAAAGGCTTGTTGTTCATGAAACACCTCCATTCCTATCTCTTCCTTGAAATAGTTGTGCACCCACATATCGTGGTTCCCGGTAAAATAATAGATCACAATCCCCTTCTTGCGAAGTTCGGCCAACTTGGCTAAGAAGATGAAATTACCGCGCGGAACGACATCTTTGTACTCAAACCAGAAGTCAAAGATATCGCCAAGCAGAAACAGATAGTTGGCATCTTCCTTGATCGTATCCAACCAACGCACCACCGCTTCTTCCCGCACAGCGCTCTCCGCTTTATTCGGAGCACCGAAATGAAAATCAGAAGCAAAATAGATGGTCCCATTAATGGTGATAGGATGCTGGAATAATGCTGCCATCGGATTCCTTTATTTCAAATTTTCAACTGCTTCTCTAATTCTCTTTACCGCCTCCCGTAGTTTTTCTTCCGATGTGGCATACGATAACCGGACACAACGGTCGTCGCCAAAGGCAATCCCTTGCACCAACGCCACATTGGCATCATATAAAATATACATGCATAAATCGGTGGAGTTTTCTATCCTTGTCTTCCCATATTTTTCTGCAAAAATGGAATCAGAAGGCACATTTTTCCCGTACAAGCTACTTACTTCCGGGAAGAAATAAAAGGCACCTTTCGGCAAGCGGACATTAAAACCGGGAATCTCGCGCAATAAATCATACACCATATCGCGACGTTTCTTGAAAATATTTCTCATATTCATAATGTCATCCGAAGTTTTCGGATCCATCTCCATCGCTTTAATCGTAGCACGTTGTGCAATAGAACAGGTGGCCGAAGTAACTTGCCCTTGCAACTTGTTGCATGCTTTGGCAATGGCTACCGGCGCACCAATGAAACCGATTCGCCACCCCGTCATCGCAAATCCTTTCGCCACCCCATTAACGGTGATCACACGCTCTTTCATAAAATCAAACTGTGCCATACTTTCGTGGTGCCCCTCAAAATTAATATGTTCATAAATTTCATCTGCCACCACAAAAATTTGCGGGAATTCCTTCAAAACCTCTGCCAAAGCACGGAGCTCTTCCTTGGTGTATAGCATCCCCGTAGGATTTGACGGGCTGCTGAAAATCATCATCTTGGTCTTGGGAGTGATTACTGAACGCAATTCTTCAGGAGTAACCTTAAAATCGTTCTCTATTTTGGTTTGAATATACACCGATTTACCCTCTGCCAATTGCACAATGGCTTTATAAGAAACCCAAAAGGGAGCCGGGATAATCACCTCATCCCCTGGATTAATCATAGCCATAATCACTTGGTAAAGAGATTGTTTTGCCCCTGTCGATACCACAATTTGTTCGGGTTTGTAATCCAAATCATTATCTCTTTTAAATTTAGCGCAAATGGCTTTTTTCAATTCCGGATAACCAGCCACAGGAGGATAATGCGTCCAGTTTTCATCAATAGCCTGCTTGGCCGCTATTTTCACCTCTTCCGGTGTATTGAAATCAGGTTCGCCAATACTTAAACTGATCACATCTTTCCCTGATTCTTTCAATTCACGTGCTACTTGCGTCATGGCCAATGTCTCCGATTCAGCCATATTCAGAACTCTGTTAGATAAAATTTCCATAGTATATTTTTTTGATATTCATTTCTTTTCCGGATCAACCCCATTATAATTTGGTGCCCACAAAATAATCCTCTTTGTCGTCAAACAAAATGTTAAAAGAGGTCATAGAACCATAAATGCGAGTTATATATTGCTGTAAATTGACTTTTTCTTCGTCGCTCAATGCATCATTGCTATTGATATTCTGTTCCAAAACTCTCAACCGGTCGCGCATCATCACAATTTTATGGAAAAAAGTTTCTATGGGCATCTCTTTGGGTTTTAAATCGCGGTTTGCCGGCTGCAAAATCATCATGCCCCCTTCCCACTTTTTACCTAAAGCCACCTTATTCTCAATGCCATTATATTTGCTTAAGAGATGGGTGAAAAGACGTTCAACTTCCTTAATATTTAACTTGGGGCCCTCCTCCTCCACTGCCCGCGGACTCGCTTCCACCACACTGTATTGTGCATTCATTTTTGAAAACTCCAACTCACCACCGCGAACAAAAATTGCTTTGTATGTCAATGCATTATTCTGACTAATAATACCTTCACCATATTTTTCATGCTCAATGCGCGTGCCTACTTGAAAATCTTTTTCTTCCATAATTTACTCTTTTTAAAATTACACCATCTTTTTCGTGCCTCTCACACAATGATTTTTTATCGCTGCAAAATTAATAAATTTGAAGAGAAAAGAAAATAGAAAATGAAATTCTCCCACAATCGCCTTTTTCATCTGAACTCCAACCTTTGCTTTTTCGTTCGGAATCATTTGGTCTTGCGAATGATTTTCAAAAAAATCTTTTGTATGGGACTTTATATGCTCTCCAAAAGCTGTGATAAACAACAATAAAGTTTTTCCTGCCCAATCCACTATTAAACAAAAAAGGTTAATTTTGCCAAATGAATTTTAATATGCTTTTAACCTCTGCTATCATGAAAAAAATTCTGGCACTTTTTATTTTAACCCTCTGCACTATAGGTGCCCATGCCCAATATATGTACGACGGCTCCGGACATCAAATCGGCAAAATTAGCGGCGAGTACTATTACGACGGCTCCGGACATCAAATCGGAAAAGTGAGCGGTGAATACATCTATGACGGCTCCGGGCACCAGATTGGGAAAATCAGCGGCGAGTATATCTACGACGGCTCCGGACATCAGATCGGAAAAATCAGTGGCGACTATCTCTACGACGGCTCCGGACATCAGATCGGAAAAATCAGCGGTGAATACATCTATGATGGCTCCGGACACCAAATCGGTCGCGCCAGCGGTTTGCGCCGGCACCAGATCATCCTCTTTTTCTACTTCTTTATGTAACAGAAAAAATAGAAAGAATCATTAAAAAAACTTCATTTCCATAGCTATGAGTGATTATAAAAAATTTTATCGCAGTTCAACGGACAAAAAAATCGCCGGTGTTTGTGGTGGCTTGGGAGAGTATTTGGAGATTGACCCGACCATCATCCGAATCATTTTTCTTGTTGCCTTACTTTGTTTTGGTTCCGGCTTTCTGATTTATCTGGTCATTTGGCTTGCCGCCCCTGAAATGTAAAACCTCCCCAAATGAAATATAATTTTGATGAAATCATTTCCCGTGCCAATACAGGAAGTTTAAAATATGACTTCACCTCCAAATTTTATGGTCGTGAAGACCTCATTCCCATGTGGGTGGCTGATATGGATTTCAAAACTCCCGACTGTATCATTCACGCTTTGCAAGAACGCTTGCAACATCCCATATTGGGTTACACCTACCTTTCAGAATCATTTTATGACGCTATTGCCGGATGGATGTGGCGGCGGCACCAATGGAAAATAGAAAAAGATTGGATTACGTTTTCCCCTGGCATCGTTCCCGGGCTTTCGTTTTTAGTACAAACCTTCACCCAAACGGGGGACTCCATTATTGTGCAACCACCTGTTTACCATCCGTTCTACTTTGTAGTTGAGAACCAGGGTCGAAAAATTGTTCGCAATCCGCTGGTTATTAAGGATGGCACCTACCAAATGGATTATGAAGACTTAGAAAACAAACTGAAAGCAGGGGCTAAAATGATGATTATCAGCAATCCGCATAATCCAGTAGGAAGATGCTGGACAGCGACAGAACTGAAACAGGTAGCTGAATTATGCTTAAAGTATCATTGTATGCTGATATCTGATGAAATCCACTCCGATTTGATTATGCGGGGGTTCAAACACACGCCCGTCGCTTCTCTTTCCGAGGAAATCGCCCAAAATACCATTACCTGTATGGCTCCAAGCAAAACCTTTAATATTGCCGGACTCGCCACTTCAGAAATCATCATCCCCAATCCCGATTGGCGCAAAAAGTTTCTTTACACGATGGAAGAGGCTGTGCATATTTTTGGCAATATCTTCGGCATCAAAGCTACCGAAGCCGCCTACAACCATGGGGAAGACTGGTTGGAACAGCTGCTGGACTATATTGATGGTAATGTTCATTATTGTCAGGATTTCATCGCCCAAAAGCTTCCCATGCTGCAAACTTTTTCTCATGAAGCCACCTATCTGTTGTGGGTGGATTGCCGCGGATTGGGTATGACACATGAAGAATTGTGTGCGCTGATGATTCAACGTGCCAAAGTAGCCTTTAATGACGGTCGCATTTTTGGACGTGAAGGCGATCATTTCATGCGTATCAATCTTGCCTGCCCTCGCAGCGTGGTGGAAAAAGCCATGCACCAACTGGAAGCGGCTATCGGCTAACCGCCATATACTGTTTCCAAGTCACGCTCTTCCAATAAATTATTAAGCAAAGCATAAACCGCCAAACCAGCGGCCGACTTGATACCCGTTTTGCGTACAATGTTTTTCCGATGAGTAACAACTGTATGAATAGAGATGTGCAGCTTGGCAGCAATTTCCTTATTCATCAATCCTTTAGCCAATTCAATAAGCACTTCGCGCTCACGATCCGACAACTCATAAACTTCCAAATTATCATTTCGCCCATTCGCAGCACTAACCACTTCTTCAATTTTTTTCTCTAGGTGAAAACGGTCATCCTCTATTTCAATCACCCCATCAAAACTTCCCAACCACTGCTTGTCAAAATAAGAATAGACCAAGGCCAAAATAGGCATGTTGGGCTTGTCTTGAAACAAAGATCTAAAAATCAACCTTTTAGAATAATCCAATAACAGCGGATTCAAAATCACCACATCCGGATTATTCAGTACCAACCTCTCCTGAATCCGTTCCAAAGAATGAGCTACAGCCACCACCTCCATACGCCCTCCCGACTGAATCAATGCTTGCAGTCCTTGCGCCACAATGGGGGAACTCTCAATTAGTAAAATTCTGATCTTTCCCATTTTACAATTTCTTTTCTAATGATTCAACGTACGGGATTAATATTTTCTCTTCAATCAAGCTATGCTTATTCAAGTCATTGGATAATTGAAAAATATCAAACATCAACGACACCCGCTCTTTGGGCATGATGTCGCCTGGCAAATACTTGATGATAATATTGGTCAAATCACCCAACTTATCCTCAATATTGCTATGATTCTCTTCAAACTGATTAATACAATATTTACTGTCTTTCAAACCATGATGAAGACCTTGAATGTAGGGGAATACCGTTTCCTCCTCATAGGAAAAGTGATGATAAACCTCCGTCTTATAATCATTGAAAAAGCGAAGCAAAATCGTTTTATGTTCCTGTTTGCACGCGTCGGCGATTCTATTTAAATGCCGCTCGATATGCGGAATCCTTTCCACCAAGTAATACTGGTGGGACTCCACCAGATAGTTCACCAACCCTGACATATCGGTAGCGTCCAACTCTGCCTCCGTCGGCAAATAATCGTCATGGGTATATACATTGCAAATAAGAAGAAAAAAGGCACAATCCACTTTATGTTGTGCACAAACCTCAGCCACCGTCTTTTCACCGAATCCCAGTGGGATGTTAAATCGTTGCAACATCAATACCAAACTGTGATTGGCCAAAAGTACATCGGCTAATTTCATGTTTTTTGTAAAATACATCGGCACTATTTAATAATTTCAAAAACGATACAAAAATAAAGATTTTTATTCATCGGCCGCACCTCCCATGATAATATTTTCATTTTCTACTCGTTAAATGAGTTACGTTTTTATTTAAATATCATCAATTCTTATGACTATCACAGCAACGACATTTTACATTATATTAGTAATCAAATATATAGGATTCAATATAGGTTTATGGACCATTTTTAGCAAAGCGGGCGAAAAGGGATGGAAAGCACTCATACCCGGGTATCGTATTTGGATTTGGTTAAATGTGATTTCCCGCCCCCACTGGTGGATTTATTTGTACATTATTCCTTTCCTCAATATTTTTATGGGGTACCTGATGATATGGAAAACCATCCGCTTATTTGGTAAAACCAGCTATATCCCGCTGCTTTTGGGCACTTTTTTCTATTTCATTTATCTCCCCTATTTAGGATTTGCGCCTAATGAGAAATTCACTCCCCTCAAAGATCTGCCCAAATTCAAAAAAAGCAAAGCCCGTGAATGGGGGGATGCCATTATTTTGCAGTAGCGGCGGCTTTTCTTTTCCGCACCTTCTGGTTGGAATTGTATGCTATTCCCACCTCTTCCATGGAAGGAACTTTAATGGTGGGCGATTATTTAGGGGTCAGTAAAATCCGATACGGTGCCCGCATCCCGCAAACAGTACTTGCCATTCCTTTCATGCACCACACGATTGCAGGAACGCAAAAAGTCCCCTCCTATTTGGATTGGATTATGATTGACTATATGCGCTTGCCTGCGCTGCAAAAAATCAGCAACAATGACCCCATCGTTTTCAATTATCCTGACGGCGATACCGTCGCCTTAGAACGCCAAAGTGAAAGTTACTACGCCATCGTGCGCGAATTTGAAGCCATACTCAATCCCAACGCTTCTCCGGCCGACAAAGAGATGATCGCGCACCGTTATCCTACAGAAATGGTAACGTATATCCTCAGCAAATATGGCAACAAACCTTATTATGCCGGTCAGGGAAGAGAGGCCGTCCATAAAGAATATTCCATTATTGCACGCCCTAGCGACAAGCGCGAAAATTATGTCAAACGTTGCGTGGGCATTCATGGGGATAAATTACAAATCATCAACGGACAATTATACATTAACGACCAAGCTGCTTATAATCCGGAAAAAATGCAATTTTCCTATTTTGTAGAAGGGGGCTTGGCCAAGAAAAAAATGAAGGACCTGCGCATCAATGAAGAGGATGTGGTTCCCCAAGTCTCCCTCTTCTTTTTAAGCAAAGAGCAGAAAAATGCCATAGAAAAAATGGGGAAAAAAGTGGAGATTTATATGGAATCAGAAGGGTATAACCCTGCCATTTTCCCACACGATCCCCGCTATGCATGGAATAAAGATAATTTTGGCCCGATTACAATACCTTCCAAAGGAACAACTGTAGAAATTAACGATTCCACCATTGTTCTTTATGACAAAATCATCAGGAATTACGAACACAATACTTTAGAACAAAAAGACGGGAAAATTTTCATCAATGGGAAAGAAGCGCAAACCTATACTTTCCAACAAGACTATTACTTCATGATGGGAGACAACCGGCACAATTCCGCTGACTCACGCTACTGGGGCTTTGTTCCTGAAGACCATATCGTTGGAAAACCTGTTTTTGTTTGGCTTTCTTTAGACAAGTTCAGGGCATGGGGTGAAGGGAAAATCCGTTGGAATAGAATGTTTAAATCCATCCGATAACCATGGCTAAAAACTGGAAAATCCCCCATACCTTTACCATCGTATTTGTTATCGTCGTCTTGTGTGCCATCCTCACATGGATTATCCCTGGCGGCGAATATCAGAGAGAAACTGTAACCATCGGCAACGAAACCAAAGAGGTGGTTGCTGCCGATTCCTACCATCAGGTGGATAGTCAGCCACAAACGTGGCAAATTTTTACCGCGTTTTACGAAGGTTTCAAAAAGAGCGCCCATATCATTGTTTTTATCCTGATGATTGGCGGCGCTTTTTGGATTATGAATGGGACCAAAGCCATTGACACGGGAATCCTATCCTTTCTAAATTTCACACAGAAACTACAACGCTACAAATTTTTTCAAAAAATAGGGGTTCACAATCTCGTAATCATCCTGATCATGCTGTTATTCAGTTCATTTGGAGCTATTTTTGGCATGAGTGAAGAGACCTTGGCGT
>JAEEUY010000216.1 GCA_016290715.1 Bacteroidales bacterium | reverse complement strand
GTTTTGGTTACGCAAAAGCATTTCTTGCCGACAACGCAAAAAGAGGTTGCAGCCTTAGGTTGGGATTATTTGGATGTCATCATTATCAGTGGGGATGCCTACGTGGATCATTCCTCCTTTGGTGCAGCTGTTATCGGCCGTTGGTTGGAGAAGCAGGGCTTGAAAGTGGCGATTGTTCCGCAGCCGAATTGGCAGGATGACGGGCGTGATTTTAAAAAATTGGGCAAGCCGCGTCTTTTTTTCGGTGTTACGGCAGGGAATATGGATTCTATGGTGAATCATTATACGGCCACCAAGCGTCTTCGCCACGACGATGCCTATACGCCAGGCAACAAACATGGTTTCCGTCCTGATTATGCAACTGTGGTCTATACCCGATGGCTGAAACATTTTTTCCCCGATACGCCTGTGGTGATCGGCGGAATTGAAGCGTCGCTGCGCCGCTTGTCCCATTATGATTATTGGAGCGATACGCTCAAACCATCCATTCTGCTGGATTGTCCTGCCGATGTTTTGGTATATGGCATGGCTGAACGGCCCATGTTGGATTTGATTCGCGTGTTTTCCAATGAAAATTGGCAAGAGAATATGTCGCAATGTTCGCAAATTGCCTATTGCAGAAAAAATGTAAAAGAACTTCCCCAAGATGAGGTTCTATGGCTGCATCCTTATGAAAAGGAGTTGAAAGACAAAAGGTTGTATGGGGAAAACTTCGTCAATTTTGAAACAGAATCCAATAAAAAGTTTCAACGGACTATCGTGCAGCCGTACGGGAAGCAATATTTGATTGTGAAGTCGCCATACCCGCCAGCTACCGAGGAGGAAATGGACAGTTATGCGCTGTTTGATGTGATGATGAATGCGCCGCATCCTAAATATGCCAAACGAGGTGATATTCCTGCATGGGAAATGATAAAAAATTCCATTACCATCCATCGCGGCTGTTTCGGCGGGTGCAGTTTTTGTGCTATCACGGCTCATCAAGGACGGTTTATCAGTTCACGTTCCGAAAAGTCAATTCTATCTGAGGTAAAAGATTTGGCGGATAGACCCTATTTTAAAGGCCATATCAGCGATTTGGGGGCTCCTTCTGCCAATATGTATCGCATGCACGGACGGAATCAACAGATATGCAATCAATGCTTCCGTCCTTCTTGTATTTTTCCTAATATTTGTAAAAATTTGATTATCAATCATAAACCACTGGTAACTCTCTATAATAAAGCTTCTTCTGTGGGAAATGTGAAAAAAATTACGATTGGAAGCGGAATACGGTATGACTTGTTGGTAACGGATAATCAGCAGGTGGATAGTGAGAACGGCTTGACGGCGTATTTGACGGAAGTGATCGGGCACCATGTTTCGGGAAGGCTGAAAGTGGCTCCTGAACATACGGAAACGAAAGTGTTGGAAAAAATGAGAAAACCACCGTTCAAAACCTTCTTGAGTTTTAATCAGCGTTTTCAGAAAATCAACCGTTTGTCAGGGTTGAGGCAGCAGTTAGTCCCTTATTTTATTTCAGCTCATCCGATGTGTAAAATGGAGGATATGAAAGCATTGCATCATGCTACGCAAAATCAACATCTTCATATAGAGCAAGTGCAGGATTTTACGCCTACACCGATGACCTATTCAACGGCGATGTTTTATTTGGGTTACGACCCATATACGGGGGAAAAGGTTTATTCAGCAAAGGATATGGAGGAAAAAAACAGACAAAAACAGATGTTTTTTGCTAAAAATCCAAACCGATAGATAGGTGGAACATTCCTGTTTTATTGGCAATTTTGTAGTCTTCTACTCCCCATGCATAATCGAACCGGATAAAGTACCCAAATAAATTAGCCCGAATTCCCATACCAAAACCACCTATGAAAGGTTCCACTTGTCGTTTTACTTTTACGAAAATATCCCCTGCGGATACGTAGCGTGTATAGAGGCAATTATCTTCAGAATAGGGTGTCAGTCCAGTCCAAGCAGTTCCAAAATCACCAAAAACAAGGAATTGCATGGAATTAAAGAAGTTGTTGCTGATTTGGCGACGGGCAATCAGTTGTACAAAAGGAATACGCAATTCGGTTGTGATTAAAATAAACGATGTGCCGTTTCGGATATTTTGTTTGAATCCGCGCATATTGGTGGCCAAGGTTTGATAGGCGTAATCTTTGCTTTGGTCAACCCAGATGGTATTGTCAAACTTGGCGAAAATCCAGTTGTCAACGCCGCCCATGTAGTAAACCAAACGATTGCTACCCCAGTTGGTGCTGGCGGCAATGCGCGTGGCCCACGTCATATTTCGGTATATCTTTACCGACTTGCGTGCATCAAAACCGATGACAAACAGATTCTTGTTTTCCCTGTCAATGCGGTGCTGGTATTCAGCAAAGACTTTCACCTTGCTGCCTTTCCATAAATTGGTGTATAATTCCTTTGAAGAGTCGTAGATGTATTCCAATTTTATTCCCCCCCAACCATGTTTCTCATCCTCTTTTTTCAGGGAATAATCGTTCAGACTTGCCATGATGTATGTTTCGTATCTTCCTGTTAACGTTAATCTTATGCTATTTAATTTGTCAAAAGGAAATTTCATGATGTAGAAAATGCTGTTGGAGTGTTGCTTGTAGAGATAATTGGAGATGGTTGATTTGATACTTTGACGGTAAAGGGTGATTTGGTGGTCAAGTCGCTTGTGCAGATCTTCGTAACTGAACATGAATTCGTTGCTGGAGAGGTCGAATGAGACGCGGAAACCACCGGTGATTCGGTAATCTTCAAACAAATCATTAATGCCCACCATGACCAAGGCATTGATTCCCGTGTTGAGATAGATGGGAGAGGTTCCCCCTGTGAATTGCTGATAGGTGGTATTTAAAAAGCTAAAATCGGCTTGTGTAACTAATTTATTGATAGAAAATTGCGTGTAATAATTACGGGCGGCAACAGGTTCTATGGCAGTGCTGTCTTGTGAATAGCTGCGTAAAGCAATTTGTTGAGGGATGCCTCCACGTTGAAGGTCACTTTTCCTAACCTGATAGAACCCACGTTTATAGGCAGGGATGGCATTCTGTTTACTTTGTTGGATGCTGTCTTTTCGCCTGTTGTTTTCATTAATTTGTTTTTGAATGGTAGAAGGTGTAAGTGGGAGAGTCAATGGTTGTAATGTAAAAGGGAATTGGTATAAGCGGAAAGCTTCTTTATAGAGTATGATTTCTCCAATATTGTTGGTGTTTGCGTTGTAATCCTGTTCTAAAATATGGTAGGCTCGGTCGCTCACGGCGGCTGGTGTTGCATAATAAGCATAATGAATAATGGTGTCAATAGTACTGATAGTGCTGTCAAAATGAGCAATATAGCGATTGGTAATGCCATTTTCATTACTCAAAAATGTTAGTGACTGATGGTCGATAGAACGTACGTTGGTTTCATCTGCAGAGGGCGTGTAGGTGATTTGCAGCAAATCATTATCCTCATGTTCAAAATCGTACATAAACAGGTCGTAATGATTTTGTGGCGTTAAATCTTTGAACGATTCTTTAGGGTGTAAATAGGGGTCTGGTCGTTTGGATGAAAAAACAATCTGTTTTTGTCCTTTCATAAAACGGGGGGCGTAGTCGTCATAAAAGTCCTGAGTGAGGTTTTTGAAAGTTCTTGCACGCAAACTATAGAGAAAAATATCGGATTGCCCTTGTAGAAAACCGGAGAAAAGCATGTATTTCCCATCTTCAGAAAAAGAAAGATCGGTGATTTTTTCCACATCTACCAAAATTCTTTTATCTGCTTTGTGATGAGTCAGAGAATAGGGGTAGTAGTAGCAGCGTCCGGCATCCTCAAGGGTGAAGCCTAAAATATCCCCGGAAGGGTGCCAAGCCAACAATGGGTAGGTGAGATCCGGGTTGTCTTCTGTTTTTTGATATTTACGGAAAATGCACTTGGCTTTTTTGTTCTGCTCTTCTTTGAGCCATATTTTTACTTTTCCCGCCTGATTGGTTATAAAAGCATAATTCTGACCATCGGGGGAGAGACGGAATTGTTCGTAGGTGGCGTTTCTTTTGTTTTTGGCAAGGATGCCTAAATCATCAGGCCGTTCACGTTTGTTGTCTTTTTTGTAAAGTACGTAATAATATCGGTACCAGTTGACCAATAATTGTTTATAGGGAACGCCTGTTACTTGGTAGAATCCTCGTTCATGGCTGCGGGAGGAACGGGTGGCATAAAGTATGGCGGGTATGGCACTTTCTCCGTAGGTATCCACGATGTATTTCCAAAATG
>JAEEUY010000215.1 GCA_016290715.1 Bacteroidales bacterium | reverse complement strand
GCATGGATTCCTCTTCAAGTGCTGCCACTGGGGCAGGTTCGGGAGATTCTACAGGCTCAGGTTCGACTGCCGATACTGGTTCAGGTTCAGGTTCAGATGCCGACATGGGGGCCTCTTCAAGTGCTGCCACTGGGGCAGGTTTATCTTCAGACACCGGCGCTGGTTCTGCGACAGACACCGGCACAGCTTCCACCTCCACCTCTTGCGCAGTTACTTTCTTTGCCTTGCCAGCGGACAAACTCTTCTTTTTCCTTTTATCCACTACTTCCACAGGGATGGGGTTCATTCCGTCATATTCCTGATTCAGTTCGGGAATGAGTTCGCTTTCAAAGGAGAGTTCGTCATTTTTCTTACGAACGAACGTTCCCAGTCCATCAACATGTACTTTCTTGTTTTTTTTAAGATCCTCCACCAATTGTGCCACCCATTCACGAATAGCATGATCCGCATCCACTATCTTCATCAGTTCATGCTGTGAAACATAGAGCGTAAAAGCGAACCCACTGCCCTCTGCCTTTTCGTCAAAGGTCAGCATCCAACACGGCGGATACAGAATCCCTTTCTCCAATTGTGAAGATTTGAAACATTTTTTGAATAGTCCCAAATCATTAATATAAACCTCCTCTTCCGTACGAAGAGCAGAAATCAGATTCTTTACAATCATACAAAAAAAATTTCAGGACGCAAATATAGCAATTTTCTTGGCTCGCGCGAATGTTATTCCACAAAAAATAAGTTACAGGGAAACTTCATTGGCTCGCACCAGATCTTCGGGCGTATCAATAGCTATACTTTCAAAATGGCAAAGGGAGACAAATATCGGGAAATCGTTTTCTAACCAACGCAATTGTTCCAATTTTTCTGCATTTTCCAAATGGGAAACAGGCAAATGAACAATCTTTTCCAGCACAGGATAACGATATGCATAAATGCCAATATGCTTAAGATATTGCTGTTCAACCTCATTATTTCTATAATAAGGGATGGGCGAACGGCTAAAAAGCAGCGCCCGGTTGGAAGAAGAACGCACCACTTTGACCATATTGGGATTGAGCGGATCTTCTTCGGGGAGAAATTCTTTTGCCAGCGTGGCAATCTGCACTTGGGGCGAATCAAACATCTCCACGAGCAGTTGGATGGATTCCGGATGAATATAGGGTTCATCACCCTGAATGTTAATCACCACATCTTCCTCATTCAAATGCAGGATCTCCGCTACCTCGGCACAACGTTCTGTCCCCGACTGGTGGGTGGAAGCCGTCATCACCACCTCACCACCGAATGCTTTGGTTGCATCAAAAATTCGCTGGTCATCGGTAGCCACGACCACTTTCTGCAAATGGGCCAATGACGCACGCTCATAAACCCATTGTATCATCGGTTTACCATGAATAAGAGCCAACGGCTTTCCCGGAAAGCGCGTGGATGCATAACGGGCAGGAATGACACCAATAAATGCCATCTTTACTATTTTTGATCAAAAAGACCGAACAATTCGCCATTGATCTTTTCAATGACTACACCAAAATCTTCCGGATTCTCCCCAAACTTAATGTTATTGGCATCAATGATGAGCAATTTTCCCAGTTTATAGTTTGAAATCCACGTATCATACTTATGATTCAGGTTCTCCAAATAATCGAGACGGATTGTTTTTTCCCATTCACGCCCACGCTTTTGAATCTGGGAAACCAACGTGGAAGTATTGGCTTTCAAATAGATTAACAGATCAGGGGCTTGCAAAAATTGAGCCATCAATTCAAATAAAGAAGCATAATTTTCATAATCGCGGGTAGCCATTAACTGCATTTCATGAAGATTGGGGGCAAAAATATAGGCATCCTCATAAATGCTGCGGTCTTGAATAACCGTTTTATTTCTTTTTCTGATTTCAATAACTTGGCGAAAACGGTTGTTCAAGAAATAGACTTGCAAATTAAAAGACCAACGTTGCATGTCTTCATAATAACTTGCTAAATAGGGATTGTTATCCACACTTTCAAACATAGGTTCCCAGCCAAAATGTTTTGCCAACATAGTTGTTAAAGTCGTCTTGCCAGAACCTATGTTTCCTGCTACGGCTATATGCATACGATATCAAATTGGGGTTAATGGTTAATTTTACGTAGCAAAAATATAAAAAATAAATTTGTGAAATTGCTTTGTTGATATTTTGTGAATAAAAAAATGTGCAAAAAATATAACATTCTGCAAATGAGATGTTTCTATTTTTGCACACTTGTTTTTCCAATTCAATAGCGGACAATCGTACTATTCTAGAAAAGTCGTATCTTTCACCACTATCAACTCGGTTTCTTCCGTATCGGTTTCATCTAACGAGCTGGTAACGACGTCCATTCGCTTTTCCTTAACTTGGTAAAATACCATCACAATATTTAATAACACTATGATTATCAATGTAATCCATAAAATTTTGGGGGTTATTTTTTTCATAATTCTATTGCTTTTGAGATTCTATACAGGTTTCTAAATCTTGAAAAGATAATCCTAATAATTGCATTTTTTTGAAAAATTTCGGACACTCTTCTGTCAAAAAATAATGTTTTTGCTCAGTACGGATTTTTTGAATGGCACCGTCAGCGACAAAATAGCCAATTCCTCTCTTATTATACAATATCTCCCTATCCATCAATTCATTATACGATCGGAGCACCGTATTGGGATTGACTTCTAACGCTGCGCCAAACTCTCTAACGGATAAGATACGGTCGCCCACTTTCCAACGCGAGCTCAAGATCTGCTCACAAATATAATCGATGATTTGCAGATATATGGCTTTATCTTCTATGAAATTCATACTATACCTCCGTTTCCTTTAAGCGCAAATAGGTCAGAATCCAGAAATAGAGGGCAATGAGACCGGCACACATCAAACTATACCATTCCGTAACATCCGCATAAAAACCAAACAACTCCGGTATGAACAGGAATATCAAAGCCAAATCTGCGAATAACAATCCCATGCATAACAGTGATTTGATGAACGCATGCCGTTTGAAAAATACAGAACCGAACATCAAAGCGGCTTGCCCTGCCACCAATATGCAAACACTCCTTGCAAAAGATCCCCAATGGATAGTCATAATATCGGTTGTCCAATCCATCATGCGGATTTCAAAAATATTATCCAACAGCACTCCCAGATAAAAACCGAGAACAGAAACAATGATAAACGCCACTAAATAATATATATGTACAAAAAACAGATTGACCCAGAATTTTTCGGCGGTGCT
>JAEEUY010000214.1 GCA_016290715.1 Bacteroidales bacterium | reverse complement strand
GACCAAATATTAGAAGATGGCCGCTTGTGGGCTGTGCGTTATAACAACGACAAAATCAATGCATTCCAGAAAGTTATGGCGCAGTGGAGCGATGCTTTGTGGCTGGCAGACTTTTTTACACAAAATTTTGATGACTTGCTCTCATATTTCCGTATTACAAATATTGAGGAAGCCATTTACCAGACGATGGAGGATCGTGACGAATTGGCCTGCGTTATTATGGACATTTCCCCTGATGCAAACCTTGACCGTTTTTTTCGTCCCCTTGAAAATAACCGCACAGCTGAAATGCTATTGAGCAAAGAGAAAGTGCGTCCCCACCAGAGAAGTTGGCTTAGACTCTATGCGATAAAGTTAAATGTGGGCATATATATCATTACAGGCGGAGCCATCAAACTTACTCGAACAATGCAGGAAAGAGAGCATACTTTGCAAGAGTTGGGGAAAATGGAGAAAGTGAGGAATTTCTTAATTAAAGAACACGTATTTGACGAAGATAGTTTTACCGATTATCAAAAAGAAATATCAATATGACAAGAGAAGAAGCTATAGCCCGATTAAGCCTATACAAATCTGACACGCCGTCCGATTGGCGTGAAGATGAAGGGAGACGCCGTTCTGCCAAAGAGAAGGGTTGGCTGCAATATTCACGTAAGATAGCCATTAAGGTAGCCATGGAAATGAAATGTCAGGGACTCACCCGACAGGATGTGGCAATCCGTATGGGCTGCTCGCCGCAGTATGTGTCCCGTCTTCTAAAAGGCGAGGAAAACCTTTCGTTAGAAACCATCTGCAAACTGGAAAACGCATTAAATATGGCAATTTTGCAGTACGAGTTCGCATAAATGCTTTTTTCCCGGTATTCCCTTCGCGGCAGGGATTGGAGCGAGCACGAGCGAAGCGAAGTAAAGCGGAAAGCCCGACGGCGACCGCAGGGAGCCGGGCCGCCCAAAAAAAACAAAAAAAATAAAAAATTACGGATAGTGGAACTTACTTAAAAAGATTGTCAAAACTCACGCTCTTTGACAATCTCCATTTCCGCATTGATGCGCTCCTGCAACAGCTCGCAGAAATCATTGGACCGTTTTTCCGACAAATCTTTACCGAAAATATAAATCTTCCCGCTCTTTGTCATCAAAAAGATACCATCCTCGTTGACCATTCTCCCCCGTAATTCCATCAATATTTCGCCTATCTCTTGCGCTTTGCTTTTCTGGTTGAAACGCACCTCTGCAATCTCCGACAACGGAATGCGTTTATCTCTTTTAAAGGGGAAATACTTGACGTAGTGGATAACAAAATCTTTACCATCAATTCCCAGATGTTCTTCGCCAAAAAACTGGGAGCGCGCCAAGAAAAAAGTAAAGATTGCCAATGCCAAAAAGAGACAAAACTCTCCCCAACGTGGCGTACCATTCCAAGCGGAATAAACCATCCATCCCATTCCTATAATGCTACATATAAAATAAATTACCGGGAAGAAGGAATTTTTACCAGAAGGCCTACAAACAAGAATAGTTTCCATTAATGAGACTTTGAGTGCAAAATTACGATTTCCCACATTTTTTGTTGTAAAAGGGAAAATTTTTCAGTATATTATATATTCAACCCACAAAGTTATAAAAAATAGAACTTGGTTTTGAAAATTTGATTTTTTTCAAGGTACATTGTTTCATCCCCGTTGGAATAGCGTGTCAAAACACGCTCCTTTTCTACCGCTCCCTACCTGATTACCGTTACAGTACCATGATAATCCACCGATTTCACTCTGTCTTCATAATGGAAAGTATAGAAAAACACGCCGTCGGAAAGTCCCTCAGCGGTAAAGCCTTCCGTAGCATTGTGAACCGTGGGATCCCCCTCCCAACAATAGGTCTGGTAGTTCTCTTTTTCATATACCTTTTTGCCCCAACGATTGTAAATGGTTAGCTTATTGGGCACATCGGGGTCCATATTTTTGACAATAAACACATCGTTGGTATTATCACCATTGGGAGTCATCACATTCGGGAGAATAGGGTCGAAAATACACACCTCTTCCACCACCGTCTGCGCACTATTCGAACAGCCATTTTTCATAGCACTTACAATATAAGTCCCCGCTTCCGTTATTGTAATCACCTGCGTCAAATCACCCGTACTCCATTCATAACTTTCACAACTGTCGTCGGGCATGGATAACTCCATCGGTCCGTCGAACCAAAAACAATGCTCTATTTTGGATACCATAGATATATCAGGAAGCTGTTTGACAAACAAATCCAGTTTCACCAGACTGTCGCACCCATATTGATCCTGCCATAGCATTTCCGAATGAACCATGCCCGGATTCTCTTGGGCTGCTATCGTAAACCCATGTCCTTGATAGCCCTCAAGCAAGCAGACAGAATCCTCCCATTGGGTTACCGTGGGAAAATGCACAATGATTTCCTGCATCGTATCCACATAGCACCCGTCCGGTTCGTAAGAGCGTAAAATATAGGTAGTGGTATCGGCCGGCGCCACCACTACCGAACTTCCCGTCCCTATAGAAACGGTATCCTGTAGCCATTCATAATCGTTTAATCCGCCAGAAGCATACAAAGCAGTGGAATCATCTTTACAAATTTCAAAATCCCCCATAATAACCGGCTCATTGCGGAGCACCACAATGGTATCGCTGATGGTGTCTTGACATTCATCGTTGCTAATGGTGGCAATCAAGGTAACGATATAAGTTCCCGGATTGGCGTATTCGTGAGAAGGGTATTCTTCCGTAGAGGTGGAGCCGTCGCCGAAATCCCAATAAAACCGCTGGCAATGCTCGCCGGTTCCGCTGGGTGTTACCGCATCGAAAGAGATGGTGCTTTCATTATTAAACGTATAAGAATTGGTACATGAATCACGCTCCGCTGTAAATAAGGCCAGCGGATAACGGGATGCTAACGAAGTGCTCATTTCAAATCCACAGTTTGGATTGCCTATGTAGGAACAGAAACAGCACAAAGTTTCCGCTCCCCCAATGATAGATACTGTCGCCGTTTGCGTCGTGGCAATGGTCGTGTTTGGATCCGTATTGTAATACCAGCGATAATTAAAACCGGAAGGTGCCGTGTAGGTGCTGGTCATCATTTCACCGCACGTTTCCGCGATAATGGCTTTCTTCTTGCAATTTAAAGTGAAATAGGCATATCCATAATGTCCCCCCTGGTCGCAATCGTACGTGGTGAGCCGCACACGTACAACCTGCCCGTGATAAGAAGAAACATCCACCCCAACGTAGGTCCAGTCTTTCCATAAAACACTCCCCCCCGAAGCCGAATTCCATCCTAAATTAGGATTGGCGATAAAATCTGCAGCACCACACGTTGGGTCAATCATTTGGTTATTTTGATCCAGCAACTCAAACTTAAAACGAGGTTGTTCGTATGAAGAGTGCCCTGGATCTTCCAATACGGCCGCATATTTTAACAAAAGGATATCTGCATTATTGGTATCTACTTGAAAATCATAAGAAATGCTTTCCGCTTCCGCACCCGTCCGCCAGTTTCCCAAACGCACGGAATAGGTTTCACAAGGCGGAATCACATTCAATAGTCCCCCCGTACGCGGATCGGTCGTATTCTGGTAATGGACAGTATGACAACTATTGATGCTTTCAGGACCATTATCCACCACTCCAACATGAGCGTATGGATTTGAAAATGAACCTGTTGTACAAGTGATATTCGGATTGTTCCAATCGCTAAAATCCATACAAGAAACCCCATCCGGCACGCAATAACTTACCACCGTAGGGACTTCCGTGGTAACAATCCCATCATTATTACAATCATAATATACATAAATATCATAGGTGGAAAGGGCTGTCAACCCTGTCAACTGGCAAGAATCACCCGTTACGAACTGCATTGTGCCGCTACCGGGGGTAAAGCCAGTATAGCCGTATTCTACAATGTACCCTGTAATAGACGGGTCATTCAAGCCCATCCATGTTACCAATACACCTTCACTATTCGGGTGCAACTCCACTAAAGGACCAAAACTGCCACAACTTCCTCCCAAACACCATACCGAAAAAGAGAAGCCTGAATAGGTAACAGAGCCATCGGAATGAAAGTGGATGGTCAACGGCCCCTGCGAGGAGGTTACATTAATTGAACCCGACCCCGTACCGCGGGCCAATTGCGTGCCATTGGTTCCCACCCCATCATAAATCGTCACATAATCGTAACCACTTTCCAAATCATAACTCCCCGTTATTTGCACCAAACTCCACGCATTGTTAGGATATACCACCAAATAACCCTCACACGAATTGGGGTAACTGCCCGTGCCACCTGGATCGTAAATAGTACCTCCACACGCAGTAATCGCAGTATTCCCTGAACTTGGAACATTATATGTTTGTGCAAAACAACCAACCCGACTCATCCCCATCAAAACGATGAAAACAATCAAGCAACTAATAAATTCCCTATTTTTCATATATAAAACCATTGTGAAAATATACTATATTGATTCCCAATAGAATAAAATTTTGGGGCTACAAATATAAAAAAAATTTAAAAATTGTGATTTTTAATCGATTAGGGATAAAAAAAGTTTTTCTTGCCAGCAAAAGATACTCAAACACCCCTCCTCCAACCTGTTTTCACTCGCTTCAGAAAACCCTATCTTATTACCGTTATAGTTCCGTGATAATCCACTGTTTTCACACTATCCTCATAATGGAAAGTATAGAAAAACACGCCATCGGAAAGTCCCTCAGCTGTAAACCCTTCCGTAGCATTGTGAATGGTAGAATCCCCCTCCCAACAATAAGTTTGGTAATTCTCTTTTTCATAAACCTTTTTACCCCAACGATTGTAAATGGTTAGCTTATTGGGCACATCGGGATCCATATTCTTGATAATAAACACATCGTTAACATTGTCGCCATTGGGGGTCATCACATTCGGTAAAACAGGATTTAAAATACACAATTCCTCTACCGTAGTTTGGGCGCTATTGGAACAGCCGTTCAGAATTGCGCTAACCGTATAGACCCCTGCTTCAGCTATATTTATGGTATTGGTAACCTCCCCTGTATTCCACAAATAGCTATCACAGCCATCGCCAGATACCGCCAATTCCAGCAAACCATCAAACAAAAAACAGTGTTTGAGCATAGATTCCATATAGATGGTGGGAAGCTGTTTCACAAACAGACTCAATTTCACCAGACTGTCGCACCCATACTGATTCTGATACATCATTTCTGAATGAACAGATCCGGGATTGTCCTGCGTGCCAAATGAGAAACCGTAGCCTTCATACCTTTCATGAACACAAATGGAATCTGCAATTTCTATTATGTTTGGGATATGGACGATGATTTCCTGCATCGTATCCACATAACACCCGTCAGGTTCGTAAGAGCGTAAAATGTAGGTTGTGGTGTCGGCAGGCGCAACCACTATCGAACTTCCCGTACTCAAGGAGACGGTATCCTGCAACCATTCGTAATTGTTCAGTCCACCCGAAGCGAACAAGACGGTAGAATCCCCCCTGCAAATTTCAAAAACACCGGAAATGACGGGCTCATTACGAAGAACGGCCACCGTATCACGAATGGTATCCTGACATTGGTCATTGTTCAGGGTAGCAATCAAGGTAACCACATAAGTACCGGCAGTCTGATATTCGTGGGATGGGCTTTCCTCTATTGAAGTGGCGCCATCGCCAAAATCCCAATAATACCCTTGGCATGGCTCTCCTGTTCCACTTGGTGTCTGCGCATCAAAAGAGATGGTACTCTCATTATGAAACGTAAACGAATGGGTACAAGAATCACGGGAAATGCTGAATTGAGCAAGCGGATAGCGCGATTCTAAAGAAGAGGTTATTTCAAAACCACAATTTGGATTTTCAAGATATGAGCAATAGCAACATAATGTTTCAGCATTATCCGTTATGGGGATTGTAGCCGTTTGACTTGTTGCCAACGTAGTATTCGGGTCATTGGAATAATACCAGCGGTAGTTGAAGCCGGCCGGCGCAGTGTAGGTGCTGGTCAGCATCTCGCCACAAGTTTCTACAATAATTTCCTTTTTGCTACACCCTAAGGTAAAGTATGCACACGCGAAATGCATCGGAGCATTGGCATAGCAATCGTATGTCGCAAGAAAAATTTTTAAATTCCTGCCATGATAAGAGGAAACATCAATACCGATGGTAGTCCAATCCTTCCACAAGACATCATAACCCTCCGCCTGCCAACCATTGGTATTATCCGAATGTGAAATAAACTCGGCAGAAGTGCATTGTGGATCCACTTCCGCCCCATTTTCATCCAACAACTTAAAGACAAACTTGGGTTGTCCGCCGTCATCACGCCCCATCACTGCCGCATACTTCATTAAAAAAATACCAAACTGGGTGGTATCCACCAGAAAGTCATACGTTATGGTTTCCGCCCCGCCGTAGCAGTCCCCGCCATAACACTCATCCCCAAGACGCACGGAATTTAGTGCGCCAGGAGGGACACATAAAAGTTGATAATTTGTTCGCGGAGAATAACCTGAAGTCATCACTGTGTGATGTCCCGAGACAACACCTACATTTGCCATTGGATTAGTTACATACCCATACGTACAAGTTACCCATGGAGAAGTCAAATCACTATAATCTATGCACAGATTGAGATCAGGAACCATATAACTCACCAACGTAGGAACCTCATTGGTAACAATACCATCATTATTGCAATCGTAATACACATATATGTCGTAGGTAGTTAAAGGGGACAAACCGGTCAATAGGCATGTATCACCTGTAACATACACCGTTGAACCACTTCCTGGTGTGAAACCGGCATAACCATATTCTACAATATAACCTGACGTTGCATTTTCATCCATTTCTTCCCATGAAACCAAAACGCCATCACATCAAGGAGTTAATTCAACAGTTGGACCATCAGAACCACACGCTCCCCCCAAACACCATACCGAAAAGAAAAAGCCATCATATCCATAAGTATAACTCGACGAATGGAAATAGATGGTCAAAG
>JAEEUY010000213.1 GCA_016290715.1 Bacteroidales bacterium | reverse complement strand
TTCAGTCCGTTGTGTCCGCGATTAGGGGTATTGAAATCTGAAAACTTGGGGTAAATCTGTGTGCAGGTTTGCCCCATTTCTTTTGACAAAAAATAAAATTCGCAAAAATGATAATTATTCAAGATTTAATATTATCTTTGCTGCCTGAAATATTTCTACTATTCCTATGAACATCGAATTTGATGATGAAGCTTTGGAAGAGCTTTACTTACTCGGAGAGACTAATAATAAGAAATACAAGAAATTACCACAAACTATTATAAAGAAGTATATTAAAGTGGTGAACTATATTAAGGCTGCTCCTCGATTGGAGTCATTGTTTCTTATCCAATCATTACATTATGAAAAGAAGAAAGGTGATTTGAATGGCGTTGATGCGGTATGGATAAATGATCAGTACCGTCTGTTTTTTTATAGCTCTGCAGATAACTGCGGGATTGTAGTAAATGCTTTAATTTTTGAAATATTGAAACATTATGAATAAAAATGAATTAACGCCCCATTGGGCCACTCATCCGGGTGAATTGATAAAAGATGAGTTGCGAGAACGCAAAATGACTCAGAAGCAGCTCGCTACACAAACTGGCATCAAAGCTTCCATCATTAGTGAGACCATCAACGGGAAACGTCCGGTCTCCCTGAATGTTGCAGTAGCTTTGGAAAAGGCGTTGGGAATCCCTGTCGAATTATGGATGAATCTGCAAAACCAGTATAACATGGACATGGCCAATATTGCAGAACGCAGAAACAGAAAAGAAACCATCAAGCTGACCATTCCAGTCGCCGACCACAACCTGCTCAAGGAGTTAGCCCATAAATTCGGCTGGGTGGGAATTCTGTAATCTAAAACTTTTTCAAAGGCAAATGGCAATGATGAAAATGAAACTGCTAACCATTCTGTTTTTCATTGCACTATTGGGGCTTGCAAAAGCGCAGGATTGCGGCTGTACTGACCCTTTGGCAACCAATTATGACTCCACCGCCGTAACCAACGATGGAAGCTGTTTGTATCCAACTTCAAGCATAAACCCTAACATTCTGGGACAACTCCCTTCCACGTTGGACGGGACATCCTCTCTTATCTATTGGAATGGCAACTATTGGAGCTGTAACGACCATACCAAAATACAACTCTATCGTATTGATACACTGACGGGTGCAATAACGGACACCTTGCTTGTTTCGGAGACCGCACCACAGGATATGGAAGAAATAGCGCAAGATGAAGATTATCTTTATTTCGGTGATTTCGGGAACAACTCAAATACACGGACAGACTTGCACATACTCCGCGTCGGGAAATGGGCACTCCTAAATGGAACCCCATTAATTGACACTATATTTTTCGCTTATCCCGATCAGGTTGATTTCGCCGCCTCTTCAATGCAAACAGATTTTGATTGCGAGGCTTTTATTGTTGGAAATGAGAAGATCTATCTTTTTACTAAACAATGGAATAAACAAGGAACAACATGCTACGAATTGCCCAAATTGCCAGGAACATACATCGCAGAAAAACTGGATAGTTGTAATGTGCAAGGTCTCATTACAGGGGCCGCTTTCTATGAGTCGGAACATCTGGTGGTATTGTGTGGCTATAGTACGCTGTTGCAGCCATTTATATATCTGCTGTACGATTACCCTGAGAATCATTTCTTTTGTGGCAATAAACGCAAAATCAATATTAACCTTTTTGGGAATCAAATTGAGGCTATCGCAGGCGCAACGCCAGTCGATTTTTATATGACGAACGAAAAATTTACCATAGGTAACACTTCTATTCCCGCCTCATTGCATCATGCCAACCTTGGCAACTATCTGTCAAATTATCTGTTCGGCACCCCACCGACAAGTATTGAGAACTATGAGTTTCCTCCATCCGATGGCAATATAAAAGTATTTCCTAATCCTGCCCATGAAAAAATTTGCATTACCGATCCATATAAAAGCATAATAAGTGTTGCATTATATAGTTTAAATGGCAGAAAGGTTTATTCTTCTTCAACGGAATATGCTGATTATCATTATATTAATATAGACCAATTGAATGCAGGGGTATATGTCATCATTATGAAGCTGAAAGATGGAAGATACAGGGAAGAGAGAATTGTGGTAAAATGATGGCTGGATAAAACGCATCATATTCTTTGCATTTTTTCATAAAATTGGCAATAGAAGCCACTCCTTCATTTTTTCAATGAGTTGTTTGGGAACGAACAGATTCTGTATGAATAGTCCTATGTCAGTATTTGCTATCTGTTAATCGTCAATTTTAGCGTTTGAGCCCCTTCTTGACTGATTACTTTTATGAAGTAGATTCCTGATTTCCAATCAGATACATTTATCGTATAATTGGTATTGTCAATGTTGTGATAAGTGGCCACATTGCTACCTAAAACATTATAACAATAAATATCGCGTATCATTGTTTGTTCTGATATGATATTTACCATGTTATACGCTGGATTGGGGTATAATTTGGCAAAATGTGCACTTTCATAGTTTGAGATGCCAACATTACTGATTACGCAAAGATGAAGGATAACCACACTATCGCAATCGTTTTCTATTGGAATATTCCGGGTGAAAATATATTCTCCAGGGGTGGCTGTTTCGGATGATGAGATAGAAAAACCGTATCTGTTATACTCAGTATGGGTGTATATGGTATCGTATAATGGATTATCGTGGGTTGGAAGAATGGTCAGTGTAAGTGTAACGATACTATCGCAAGCGGCACTTGATTCAAAATGTTGTTCATAGGTTCCGGAAGCGGAGTATGTTTCATTATTCCAAGTATAAGAAGCACAAGCAGTATCGGTAAAGGCGGTTCTAACGCTATGTTCAATGGTAAGATACAAATACACGGTACTATCCCAACCTTCGTAACTTTGGTATTGTTGAATATAATTACCGGAACTTGTATAGCTTAAACCATCCCATTCGTATGAATCGCAGGCGGTTTCGTTTACTTCTGTCGTGATTGGGATAATGGTACGATACAAATATACGGTACTGTCCCAACCTTCAGGAGTCTGATATTGTTGGATATAGTTGCCAGAACTTGTGTAGCGCAAACCATCCCAAATATATCCGCCATAGGCGGTGATCGTCAGTTCTGTAGTAATCGGTGTAACAGTTAAATAGAGATAAACGGTACTATCGCAACCTATGGAATTTTGGTATTGTTGAATATAATTCCCTGAATTAGTGTAGCGCAAGCCGTCCCAAATGTACCCGCCGCGAGCGGTTATACGTAATTCTGTGGTGGTTGGGGTTACTGTCAGATAAAGATAAACGGTACTGTCGCAACCATGTTCGGTTTGGTAATACTTTACGTAATTACCAGAGTTACAATATCTTGAACCATCCCAGATATAACCACCGGTTACTGTTTCATACAAATAATTGGTAGTATTGTGATAGATACTTAAGAAAAGTGTTTTGATACTGTCTCCATACTCTGCGCGGCTGAATGTCCGGGTATATTCGCCGCTGTTGTAATAGTATTGTCCTTCCCAATAGTAATTTTCACAAGCATCTGTGATGAGGGTGTCATATACATTGAAAGAAGCTTCATCAATAATGGTGAGGCGTGCGGTGTCGTTGGAAAAATTGGTCTCCACGCCAGCAAAATCAAGCACTAAAGATAGTTCAACAGGGAAAGTCATTGCTCTCAAAGTACTCATGGGTATCAATGCGTATCCTGGGGTATATTGACCTGTAACCCATCCCTCGCCAGGCCCGGTTGGAGCAGAAGCGTTGGTGCGGAAAATGGTGTCAATAGTTTGGGTTCTGCCGTCGGCACCGGTGAAAATGTAGTGACCAACCAATTGTTTTCTGGCACTATCCGGTCCTGCGTTGAAAACAGCTGTTTGTATGCGATAATAGGTGTCATACGTTTCCTCGAAATTTATAATTTGTTGTGTGATAGGGGATTGATAACTAACCCATTGCGTATTCGGATCATAGAAATTGGCTCCGAAATCACAGCGGTCAATCTGGTCATTCACTTCCACTGACATACAATATTGGTAGGGGAGAACGATGATTTCCCCGCTGAAATTTTTACGGAAGAGGGGAACCTCGAGACGAAAACCGCTGTTTTCCGGTGCTTGGCGAATGAAATCGGTCCATACGGTACTTGTATCATTCGTTTTGGTAGCTCCTAAGCAGGCAGTTCCCATGGTCTCCAATGCAAACCAAACTTCACCTGTTGCTGGAATCTCGAAAGGAGTGGATAGATTTACTATCTGGTATCCTGTTCCGGAGGCAGTGAAATCTTGGGTATATTGCAGCGTGCCCATATCCGCTTCATTGGTTGTATAGGTATTCTCTGTGTCAGTGTAGGGAGAGTGTATATTCCTTCCAATCCAGTTCCGATTACCGCCAGTATAAATTTTGATCTTGAATTCAGGATCATAAGTGGTTGAACCATAAGAATCCCTGTAATAGAACTTTACTTTATCAATGGTATATCCGGGGGTAATGTCCCCTTCTCCAAAACAAAGAATATATTTTTGTCCTGCCTCGCTTTCTATAGTAACATCAAAGGAATTCAGTCCCACCCAAGTACGTGAACGTGTCCCCATTCCACGATCTTCGGATTGGTTTGTTTGCTCAAAGTTTTGAGCAAAGATAGACGCTATAATCAAGCAGCAAGCAATAAAAGAAAAGAATTTTTTCATAAGGTTATTATTTAAAACGATATAAAAAAACAATGTTATAAATTATGATTTTGCAAAAATACAACAAAAAAGTTTTTTTTAAGTATTTTCTATTAATTTTGCTTTTTTTAAGAAATAAATATTTGAAAACAATATGAAGAAGAGAGAATATATCTTATTGTTTTTGATTTTATGCTGTTTATTCTCCTGTGAAAAGAAAAATAGGCAGGAGTGTTCAAATTACAGACAAGCAATGCGCGATTTTGTCATCCAGATTAGCAGTGTAGCCAAACAGTGTAATCCCAATTTTATAATTATTCCACAAAATGGCATTGAACTTATTGCCATGGGGGAGGATGCGGAATCAGAACTTGCATGGGATTATCTTTCGGCGATCGATGGTCACGGGCAGGAGGATTTATTTTATGGCTACTACCAAGATGAAGAACCTACTCCGGTATCGGAAAGCGACAGGTTATTGGGCTATCTTCGTCGCTCCAGCGCCTTGGGAAATCACGTGTTGGTAACAGATTATTGTGCTTTACCGTCTCATGTGGAGGATTCCTATTTACGCTGTGTGCAAGAAGGTTTTATTTCTTTTTCCGCACACCGCCGCAATCTTGACGCAATTCCAGCTTGTGGGGTGCGAGAAGAAAATGATGAAGATATTTTATCGCTTTCGCAAGCGCGTAATTTTTTGTATCTGATTAATCCTGAACAATTCGCAAATAAGACAGATTTTATAAATGCTGTTTGTGCAACCAATTATGATATTTTGATTATGGATCTTTTTTTAGATGGTGAGGTTGCCTTTAATGCGGTTGAAGTTGAACGGTTGCGTCATAAAGCCAATGGAGGGCGCAGGTTAGTGATGGGTTATATGTCTATAGGGGAGGCGGAAGATTATCGCTATTATTGGCAATCTTCGTGGAACAAACACCGGCCGGAATGGATGGATAAGGAAAATTCGGCGTGGAGTGGAAATTATAAGGTTTGTTATTGGTATAAAGAGTGGCAGGATATTATTTGTGGTAGTGGGGATAGTTACTTGAATCGTATTTTGGCCGCCGGCTTTGATGGGGTTTATTTGGATGTGATTGATGCCTATGAATATTTTGAAGAATGATGACGGTTCACCATTGCTGCTATCTGTTCTTTGTGATTAAATTTCACATTTTTAATGTGCAAATCTTTCAAAAAGAGCCTTTTCCAATAATTCTTTTACAGATGGATGGGCAATGGAAATCAGCAGTTTTGCTCTTTCTTTTAGTGATTTTCCAAAAAGGTTAACGGCGCCCCATTCTGTAATCACCCAGTGCACGACCGTTCGGGGAGTAACCACGCCGGCCCCTTCCGTAAGGGTAGGAACGATTTTGCTGATTCCTTTAGCTGTAATGGATGGCATTGCAATGATGGGAATTCCTCCTTCGCTCGCGGCAGCTCCTAACATGAAATCCAATTGTCCGCCCGAGCCACTGAACATCTTGGTGCCAATGGAATCGGCACAGATCTGACCGGTCAAGTCAATTTGCAGTGCAGAATTGATAGCCACTACTTTGGGATTTTGGGCAATAATAGCTGGATTATTGGTATAAGCCACATCGTTCATCAGCACCGACTGGTTTTGATGGACAAAATCATAGAGTTTCCGGGTCCCTTTTAAGAAAGTGGCCAAATGTTTTCCTGTGTCAATTTTTTTTCTACTTCCATCGATGACCCCTTGCTGGATGAGGGGAAGAACGCCATCGGAGAACATTTCGGAGTGGATTCCAAGATGCTGGTGGTTGGTGAGTTGTGCCAATACAGCATTGGGGATATTGCCAATGCCAACTTGCAACGTAGCGCCATCGGGGATGAGTGCTGCCACATTTTTCCCAATCGCAATATCTTGTTCTGACAATGGCGGGAATTCGGCTTCTATCAATGGAATATCATGTCGTACAAAGGTAGTGATTTTAGATAAGGGGATTCGTGCATCACCGTAACAATAGGGCATATAACGATTTACTTGTGCAATAACATATCGGGCTTGTTCGATAGCTGCTAACGTACAATCAACAGAGGTTCCTAACGATACATAGCCCTCTTCATCAGGCTCGCTCACCATCAAAAAAACACCATCAACAGGCTGGTAGCCCCCTCGAATGATGCGTGCCGTATCTGAAAGGGAGCAGGGAATGTAGTCGGCATAGCCCGTTTGCGTCGCTTTTCGCACATTTCCTCCGATGAAAAATGAGTCAAGATGGAAATTTTGAGCATACTTGGGAAGTACATAATCTGCATAACCTTCTGTATATAGGTGCGTTATATGTACATTGCGCAATTCTGGAGCCCTATCTACTAATGCTCGAATAAGTATTTCGGGGGCAGCAGCCACGCATGGCCAATGCAAACGATCCCCCGATTGGACTATTTTAACGGCATCGGCAGGCGTAGTATATTGAATATTGCATTTCATATTGTTTGACATCTGGTAGTATAGGCAAACTATTTGCTAAAGCACAAGGTGTTGTTGTCGTAATTGATAATGGCCCGATATTTTTTGAAAAAATCACCCCCTAAAATACCTTGTATCGGTGAAAACCCAACCATCTTATACATATCATTCACCTTTGAGAGGTCTAAAAGACGGATTTCCATTGGTGGAATGACAACACGTGCAATTTTGAGATTTGAAATTGTGGCAATGACTGTTTCAAAGTCATCACCCCCAATTCCAACATTATGTTCATCGCTTCCCTTAATACTGTCATTACCAATCAAATTAGTAAAAAAATGAGTGTCAAAGCAGGAATGATTGGCACCTGTATCAATGAGGAGGAGAATAGGTTTCCCTTGCAAGTTTGCGTGAACAACTGCATGGAATCCCTTGTCATCCAATTCCCATAATTGTAGTGGAAGCGAGTGATTTTTCATTCAATAGATTATTACAAATGAACGGCTTCACCGTAAGCGGCGGCAGTCGCCTCCATGATGGCTTCCGAAAGGGTGGGATGGGGGTGAACAGCATGAAGGATTTCTCTTCCCGTAATGTGTTGTTCTCTTGCCAAAACGAGTCCGGAAATCATTTCTGTAACATTTTCTCCAATGAGGTGGCATCCTAAGATTTCATCGGTATTTTTATCAAAAATCATCTTCACCATACCATCTCTGTTACCGGAAGCGGTAGCTTTGCCCGAAGCAGTGAAAGGGAATTTGCCGACGAGAATCTCTTTTCCTGCTTCAATGGCTTTCTTCTCGGTTAGGCCTACAGAGGCAATTTCAGGGGTAGTATAGGTGCAGCCTGGTATATTGCTGTAGTTAAGTGGTTGGGGATTTAATCCTGCAATTTTTTCAACGCAGATGAGTGCCTCGTGACTGGCTACATGAGCTAAAGCCGGCCCATGCACAATGTCACCGATGGCATAGATTCCCTCATGATTGGTGCGATAGTAGTCGTCAACCACCACTTTGGTTCTTT
>JAEEUY010000212.1 GCA_016290715.1 Bacteroidales bacterium | reverse complement strand
CGCGAACTCAAAAGCCTTTATCTGAGTTTTGAAGAAAAGAGGAGGTTCCTGACGCAAACAGAACAGGACACCATGCGGGTCTTTTTGTTCAGTTGCTTTACCGGATTGCGCTATAGCGACTTAAAGACATTAAACGGCAACGAGATTTTCGACTGGAAAATCCGCAAGCAGATGCACAAGACGGGCGACCCGGTGTACATTCCCATTCCGGTGCAGGCGCGCCTGTTGTTGCCCGAAAAAATGACAAACGGCCCAGTTTTCAGGGTGGTCGAGAACTCCTACTTCAACAGGTCGTTGCGCAGCGCGGCACAAAAACTCGGACACAGCAAGTACATCCACTGCCACTTGGCTCGGCACACCTTCGCCACGACTTGCATAACACTTGGAATCCCGCTCCCCGCTACAAGCAAGCTGCTCGGCCACCGGAATCTGGAAACAACGTTGATTTATGCAAAATTCGTGGATCCGTTCCTGGACAAAGAAATGAGAAAGTTTAACAAGCTTTAGCCTGCATACGGAAAAAAATTTATATTAGTGATATGCTCAAGGACATTCCTGCCATAAACAAGCTGTGCCGTTCGTCGCTTTTTTTTGCAGTCTGCTTGAACATTTTTGCTTTTGCAATTTTCTTTGCTATTGGCGATGGAAAATTTTCTTCGCTAGACGACTTTTTCATGTCCGCTGTATTGACGGGCGCCTATGGTGGAGAATACGATGTGCACATGTATTTCGTCAATGTCGTTTACGGCTATTTCTTGCGCCCATTCTATGCCGTACTGCCTAGCGTAAGCTGGTACTCCGTGTTTCAGTACTTTACTGTTTTTGCATCTTTCACGGCACTATGCTATGTAGTTCTGGAAAGGTTTGGCAAAAGGGCCGGTGGTGTATTGACCTTTTTGCTGTTGGCCTGTGTTGCACCTGATTTCTATTCGCACGTCGCATTTACCCAATGCGCGGGCATCGCGACCGCAGCAGGCATACTGCTTTTCGCCATTGGCAATGCAGAAAAGAAGCGCGACCATTTAATCTGCGGGATCGTATTGATGCTTGCCGGGTTCGTGTTCCGAAAGGAGATGTTCCTACTAGGAATGCCTACCCTCGCAGCGCTCCTGTTCTTCACATTTTTGCGACAGAAAACAGTTTGGAAAACATCTCTAATCGCTTTGGCCGTTCTCGCCTTTGTCTATGTAACGCTTGGCAAGTTTGACTCCGAGCATTACAAGGGAGATTACGAATTCTATGCCGCGTATCAGGGCCCCCGCGCCTATTTTGGTGACGGCGCATTTTACGACGACAAATCTTTTGAGGCAGAACTGGATGAACGGGGTTTGAACAGTCTTGACCTCACCTACCTACAGGCATGGTACTTTTACGACAAGAATGTCTTTTCGCTGGATAGCATGAGACACTTGATTAAAATTGCAGAAAGACACCGCTATGAGCCGAATTACGCTAAATTTCCGGCCGCGCTTGCACTCGTCTTTTCGGACTCCTTAATGCGTGGAAGTACATGGTGCTGGGCACTTCTGTGCTTGGCTCTAATTTTCTTTTCCAACAAGCGCAATTGGTGGGTCCCTTGGGTGTCCATTGGCCTTGTTGCAATTCCTTACACATACTTACTTTTGGTGAGTAGAGTTGTCGACCACGTAGAGGTTGGGGTGTGGGCGTTGGCTATTGTATTTGTCCTGTTTTTTATGGGAAAAGACGATATTCTTGACAAGAAACAAACAAAACTTTTCTTGAAAGCGGCCTCAATAGTCAGCATTTCTAGTCTTATTATTTTGGGTGTAAATATCTACTTTGACGAATTGGCGAAATCAACAAAAGCGGCACGGCCGACATCCGGTTCCCAGGAAGACTGGTCGGCATTCTTTTCTTACGCAAAAGAGCATCCCGATGAGGTTTTCCTTTTGCCATTTGAACGTTATAAGGAGTTCTCAAAAGCGACCGATTTTGTGTTTTCTTCCGTTGTGCCGAACAGTTGGAACAACATTCATTCTACGGGTTACTGGAACATGTATTTGCCCGCGATAGAGAGGGAACTAGAAAAAAGAGGTGTAACGAACCTTATCAAGGATGTAACAAAGGACAATGTCTATATGATTTCCGAAGCGACTGCGTTGTCCCTTGCGCCTTTTTATAAGACGCACTACCATATGCGATTGAAAACGGACACGCTGATGAGTTTCGGGAACATCAAGTTGCTCAAGTACCGCTCTTTGGAGAATGAAGATGAATAAACGCAACATTAATCTTCTGCTGTTCTCTATGTTCCTTGCGCTGCTTGTCCTTATACCTATTTTGCATCTGGACAATGGCCGCCCTATACGAGGGGGTTGGAACCAGGGCCCTTGGCACCTTTTGCCTTTCGGGGCGGATTCCCTGTCGCAGCATTACAAGGACCGCTATCAGGTGCTAGACGAAAAGCCGCTGGCGAGTCTTTTGCAGGATTCCACTAGGCCTCTGGTCATGATTCTCGTTGACGGTTGGGGCGTTCCTTATGACGAAAGTCTTCTGGAAGCGGACTTTCAGATGCTTGGCGAAAAAAACGTTTCCTATGCCGTTCACAAGAGGCTGTTCCAGACAACATCTTTTGCGGAATCGATAGAATACGGAAGCGATTTTAAGGATGGGATTGTTATTACCGGCGATGATTCTGTAGGATGCGCCAAAATAGATTCCCTTATTTCTGATAGTTTGTGGAACCGAATTGCCTGGACAGCTCGCAGTACACGCGAGGGAGACCGGGGTAAACTCCATAAACTGCTAAGGGATATTTCTGCTGTGGCGTCCAGGCATCCCGACGTTCAATTTGTTGTTCAGGGGACGCACAGGCCCATCCTCGGCACACCAGAAACACGGCGCAAGTATCTTGCCCCGTGGGTTCCTGCGATTTTTATTAATTGCAATTTGAAGTAATCCGCAATGAAATACCTTTTAATATTTTGTTTTGCAATTGATAAAAACCCGTTTTATTCTTAATTGTCTCAAGGACAACCGACAGAAGCAAGGATGATCCGAAAACAGTAAGAAACATCAAAATGGGTTCTTTTATCGCATAAATCAAATGCCCTCCAAAGTATCCCAGAATAAATGTATGTGTTAAATACATATTCATGGAATGTCCTCCGACATAGCAAAAAAAAGATAACTCGAATCTTATTGCACGACAGACACTTACAACCGCCAATACTAAGAACATGGTTATAAAAGGGTCAACTCGAGAATAACAAAACCAAGACACCAAGGGGAATCCCCGCAGTGCCCCAAAAAATACCGTTAAAAGAATTGACCCCCATAAAACGTATTGCGGTCGTAGTCTATTTAATAAACGATTTATACTGTTTGAATGACGCGCAAAGAATGTTCCCATACAAAATGGTAAGATATATATTGAAAGGGAAAGCGAAAATGCTTGTAGATAGTGTAAAATGCCAAAAGGATTAATAAAGAGAAATATTAAAACGCATATAGAAATGATTCCATTTTTCATTAAATGGTAAAACAGCGGGAAAAACAGCCAAAGGGAGATGATGAGTTCATTGAACCACCATGTTATATTGTACGAATCAAATCCTTGTAGGCCAAACAGATCCCTTATAAAACTGATAATTAAATTAGTATCGGTTCCATAGGCAACTTCTAACGTTCTCCCAAAAAGGAAAACCCCTATTGGAACAGTGATAAAAAAAACAAACCAATAATTCAGATAAAATTTTATATATCGTTTGCCCAAGAAAAAGAAAAAAGTTTTGATTGAATTTATGCGGCTATTACTTTGCTTAGGAAATGTCGTCGCCATTCCATAGCCCGATAAAAAGACAAACAAAGCAACACAAACCTTGCCTGCTTTCGCCAACCCATAGATTGCCCCGCCATATTCTGGATGTTCAAGAAATAGATGATGAATAAGCATTGCCATTATAGCAATGGCCTTCACAATCTGCGTTTCTGCAGGCATTATCCGATAATCAATGAAGTCCTTGACCATTTGCAAAAAAATATAAAAAAACGAGAAAAAAAAGACTATATTTCGAATATGCAGAAGATTCCCTTCAACAAGCCCCCATTTGTAGGACTTGAATTCGATTACATTAAGCAAGCTGTGGAGAGCGGTCGTATTTGTGGTGACGGTACATTTAACCTGCGTTGTCATGAATGGCTCGAAAAGCATACGGGTGCCGCGAAGGCGCTCCTGACCACCAGTTGCACGCATGCGCTGGAAATGTCTGCCCGTCTTTGTAATATCGCACCCGGCGACGAAGTGATTATGCCGTCGTTCACTTTCGTGAGCACGGCCGATGCGTTTGTGTCGCAGGGTGCCAAGTGTGTGTTTGTGGATATTCGCCCCGATACGATGAACCTGGACGAAAAGCTTATCGAAGACGCGATTACCGAAAAGACGAAGGCTATTGTGCCGGTCCACTATGCGGGTGTCGCTTGCGAAATGGATGTGATAAACGAAATCGCGAAACGCCACAATTTGTTTGTTGTCGAAGATGCCGCACAGGGCATGATGGCGACCTACAAGGGCCGTGCTCTCGGATCTATGGGCGATTTCGGTTGCTACAGCTACCACGAGACAAAGAACTACAGCATGGGTGAAGGAGGAGCACTGCTCATCAACGACTCCAAGTATAACGACCGCGCTGAAATCATCCGTGAAAAGGGCACGAATCGCTGTCAGTTCCACCGTGGCGAAGTCGATAAGTACACCTGGGTTGAACTCGGCTCTAGCTACTTGCCCAGCGAATTGAATGCAGCCTATCTTTATGCCGAACTGGAATGTGCCGATATTATTAATGATGCCCGCATGGCTAGTTGGAATGCTTACCGAGAAAGGCTTGCCCCGCTTGCCGAAAAGGGCCTGGTCGAGTTGCCGTATATTCCGGAACATTGCAAACACAATGCGCACATGTTCTACCTGAAGGTTGAAGACCTGCAGACGCGTACTGCGCTTTTGAAGCATTTGGTGTATAACGGCATTCTCGCGGTGTTCCACTATGTGCCTCTGCATTCGTCGCCCGCAGGCATGCGTTTCGGCAGGTTCCACGGTGAAGACAAGTTCACTACCAATGAAAGTAACCGATTGCTCCGTTTGCCCATGTTCTACGGGCTGAAAACAGAAGAAATTGAGTATGTCTGCGAAAAGGTGTATGAGTTTTTTGGGGTGTAATGGTCTAAATGCTCCTTGCGTCTCTAAAATAACTTATATTACAAAATAGTAGGCGTTGTATGGTTTACCCTGAAGTGATACAT
>JAEEUY010000211.1 GCA_016290715.1 Bacteroidales bacterium | reverse complement strand
TTTAGCACATGGTTCTGTTTTTCATATAGGATACAATTTTCTTAGCAGATTAGGTAAAAAGAGGAAATAATTTTTTTCATTCCCCAAAAATCTACAGAGTTTCATGGTGTTGTAATTCCATTCCCATTGGCTCTGTATGCAAATTAATTTGCGGAAATAATCAGTAAATCTTACATAAAACTGCTGGTTAATTTCCGCATTTTTTGCAATTTTATATTTTCCACTTCCAGCAATCTTAACAATCCTATACTTCATAATACATTTGTAAGTATCTGTCATATAATTTCAAGTAAAAAAGTTATAAAAAAGGCGGAATGATTTAATCTGTAAAGCTATAAAATGTATCTTTGCACTTTCAAATCATTATTTTGAAAAGCAAATGGTGAATGAATAGAAAATGATATTGGGGGCTGTTGTAAAGAATAAAACAATGAGAGGAACACATCTGTTAATGGTTGTATTGTTGGTTAATAGTCTTTTGTTGACAGCATGCTACAGCAATGGAAAGTTAATGGGACAACGCAGCGTCAGAACAATCTCAGACAGTGTTTGGACATATAGTCTCAGTCATCCCGATGGTTTTACGATGAATCTCGCCACCTTGACAGAACCCTCTGAAGGGGTGGTGGTTGCCTATGCCGCCACCCAAGGGTGCCACTCGCGCAAGCAGCTTCACCATGTGGTGCGCCACGCGATGAGGCATGATGGCTTCATCGGCGGTTGGCTTGATAGGACCGACAGTCTCTACTATTTCGACAGCTCCCGCCTTTTCCCCGAAGACTCTATTGCCGCTGCCATCCGCTTCGGCATGGAAAACAGACAGATTGCAGTGTTTGTTCTTTCGGAGGGACGCGAAGTGCGGTTGGATACGGCGTGTATGGAAAAAAGCAGTAAATAAATATGGTAAGGAAAAATAAAGCCAAATGATGAAAAGAAGAATTTTGCTTATTGTAACTATCGTCCTGATGACGATAAGGGTTTTTGCACAACAAGATGTCATAAAGCCATATCTCAGCGTTCAGGAGTTGCCCGACCTGATCAAATGTTTGCCGGCTCCACCTGCTTTCAATAGTCCGGAATTTGCATACGATGTGCAACGTTACCAATGGGGGAAAATACAACGTCTTGATCCTGAACGGGCAGCCATCGCCAAACGTGATGCAGTATGGTCGTATGCGGCTTTGTTCGCTGAATTTAATATCCCGTTCGGAATGGTTATTTCTAAAACGGAGACACCGGAAATATGGAAACTTCTGGAAACCAGCTTGACTACCACCGACCCGATGCGCGTTGAACCGAAGGCTTACTATCATCGCCTGCGCCCATTCGAGATGTATGACGAACATCTGTTATCGCCAGAAACAGAAGTGGAGGTGAGAGGAGAAGGCAGCTATCCTTCGGGACACACAACACGTGGCTGGCTGACTGCCCTGCTGTTGGCGGAGATTAATCCTGCACGTGCCGATACCATCTTTGCCCGCGGTTGGATGTATGGCGAGAGCCGTGTCATCGAAGGTGCCCATTGGCAAAGCGATGTGGATGCCAGTAGGGTTGCGGCAAGCATCGGATACGCCGCGTTGCAGACCAGCCCGGCCTTCCGAGAACAGATGGAGAAAGCGAAGGCGGAGTTTGTGAAGAAGACGGAAGGAAAGAAATGAAATTTTTTGCCAAGTTCCCAAACGAAAACAAGCCAAGTTCCCAAATGAAAATTTGCCAAGTTCCCAAACAAAAACGCGCCAAGTTCCCAAATAGAGAAGAAAAATTTGCGTAATTGATTTATTTGTAGTATTTTAATCTTTGCCCCCGTATTCTAATAAATAAGTTGTATCTTTGCGGACTAAAACCCCCTATTTTATGCCCAAAACAAATGATAGACTTACGATGATGAACACTACTAACCCTGCCTCTCAGGAAATGATTATCTACCAAACCGACGATGGCGCAGTAAAGGTTGATGTGAGACTGGCTAACGAAACGGTATGGCTGTCGCTTGACTTGATGTCCGAATTGTTCCAACGAGATAAATCGACCATTTCTCGTCATATAAAAAATATCTTCAGTGAAGGAGAGTTATCGCCTGATTCA
>JAEEUY010000210.1 GCA_016290715.1 Bacteroidales bacterium | reverse complement strand
TAAACAACAATGAAATCAGCAAGTTAGACTTGTCTATCAACCAAATTAAGGAGAATGTAATTGCACTGTACCTTAATTTGCTAATTATTGACAAACAAACAAGCATCCTTTCCAGCGTTGAAAGCACTTACGAAAGTCAAGTTAAACGTTTGATGGCTTTGTTTCATGCAGGAGTGGTCTATGGTAATGCTGTGGATCAATTGGAATTGGAAGGGCTCAAAATCCAACAACAGAAGGATGAATTACAAGCTTCCCGTGAGTCCTTGATTGCTTCGTTATCCATCTTGACAGGGAAAGATCTCACACAGGCGACTTTTGTGCAACCTGAACTTCCCAACATTGAATATAACACAGAATCAGAACGTTCTGAGTTCAGCATTTTCAAAAACCAGAACGAGAGTTTGGAATACCAACGGAAGCTGCATTTTTCCAAAAGCTTGCCAAAAGTATGGCTTTTCGCAAATGGCGGCTACGGGAATATAACCTACAATCTGTTGGACGACCAATTCAGATGGTTCTATGCAGTTGGGTTACAATTTAAAATTCCTGTTATCGATTGGGCTAAAACAAAGGGGATAAGTGATATTATCACTCTACAGAAATCCATATTAGAAAGTCAGGAAGCTGATTTTAAAAAAGCCAATGAGATTGCCATTCAAGAAAAAATCAATGAAATAAAGAGAATTGAGCATTTGCTTGTTTTGGATGAACAGATTATCAAAAAATATCAGGACATCAAGGAAACTGCTTCCACCCAACTTCTCAACGGGACCATCTCCGCTTTGGATTTCATTAAGCAACAAAACGATGAATTGCAATCAATTATCGGCAAGGAAGTACACAAGATCCAACTTTTAAAGACTAAATATGAATTATTAGCGTTAAAAGGAAAGTTGTAAATTTCATCAAAATATGATTCAAAGATTTCGGTATGGGTACAGACTTCTGCTCTTTTGGGGAGTATGGTTGTTATTTTTGCCGTCATCTGCACAGAAATTAAAAAACACGCAAACTACCATCAACGGGAGTGCGTCTTTTGCTATTGGCAAAGAAATCAGAGTAATCGCTTTTAGCGATATGATCACCCATCAGCGCGAAGTGATTGCTCTTGACACCATTGCAGCCGATGGGACTTTCCACTTGTCGTTTCCCAATATGGAGATCCGGCTGGTGCAAATTGCCATTCAAACATCGAAAGCCGAATTTTATGCCGAACCCGATAAAACCTACGATCTAACCATTGATATGGATCCGCAACTATTTAATTTGCTGGACCCTATGGAGTACGGCGGCTATCTTCAAATCAAAAGTGCCCATAGCCAACAGGATATCAATTACAAAATTGCAAGATTCGACTACAAATTCAATGATCTGATAGATTATTTTGCCCCTACCCTGCTTTCCGAAATCACCCAATCGGAAGTGGATTCTATCTACAACTATCTTACAGAAGATTTCCCCTTGCAGTATGAACCCACCCATTTTTTCAAGTCCTATTGCTTCTATTCATACGCCATACTCGAAAAAATCATCAACCAAAAACATCCCGATTCTCTGTATAACAAATATTTCAATAATGAATATGTGTTATATAACAACCCTGCCTATGTTGATTTTTTCAATGATTTTTATGATTTATACATCTACCTTTCTCCTAAAATTGACAGAAAAACATTAGTACAATGCATTAATAATCAAGCAGATTATTGGGAATTATTTAATCTGGTTGGTTGTGATTCCCTATTGGTAAACCAAAGAATAAGAGAGTTGGTCATTCTCCAAAATCTTCATCAGTTGTATTGGGAGAAGGAGTTCAACAAGAAAAATATCCTTTCCATTATCCGACAGCTATCACAAACAACACATATTGAAGAGCACAAGAAAATTGCGGAGAACATACTATTTGAGTTAGAGCAAACAGGCGAAGGAGCCCCCCTCCCTCCAGCGCACTTTAAAGATATTTCGGGTATTGATTTTAATTTCGAACAACTGAAAGGACGATGGGTTTTTGTGCAACTTTTCAATAGCCAATGTACAGATTGCATCCGTGAAATGGCTATTTTGCAGAAAATGAACGAAAAATATGGAGAAGAACTGTCTATAGTCAGTTTATCATTAGATTTCAACCGCGGCAGCCTGCTCAAATTCAAGGATCAATATCCCCAATTTGATTGGATATTTGTTCATTTCAACAATGAATATGAGTGGTTGGAGCAGATGGCTATTTCAACACTTCCGGACAACCTGTTAATCAATCCGGAGGGGAAATTGCAGCAACGGTATGCCGCTGACATCAGTCGGGATTTGGCTCAGTTTTTAAGCAAGTTATTCACGAAAGAGGAGCCGGAAATCAATCCGCTCATACCTCAAAGCAAGCATTAGAAGCATGGAATTATTTACAGATGAATACTTTATGCGCATAGCAATCCGAGAGGCAGAAGAGGCTTTTGAGGAAGAGGAAGTACCCATTGGTGCGGTGGTCGTGATGAACAATCAGGTTATTGCCCGTGGGCACAATCGGACGGAGGCGCTGAATGATGCGACGGCGCATGCAGAAATGCAAGCGATTACAGCAGCATCGAATCATTTGAATTCCAAATATTTAAAAAACTGCACCTTGTATGTTACCGTGGAACCTTGTCCTATGTGTGCAGGCGCTATTGCATGGGCTCAACTTGGAACCTTGGTATATGGGGCGGAGGATCCTAAAAAGGGATACACGACCTACTGTAACACGCTTCTACACCCGCAAACCCTTGTCAAGAAGGGAATCTTGGCAGAGGAGTGTCAAAAGCTGATGAAAGATTTTTTCCGTAACAAAAGATAATCAAAAGAAAGCCTATATGAAACGTTTTTTCATTTTAATATTCATCATTTTCTTGGGGAGTGCCTGTTTGGGACAGCGCTTCATCGGTTCGGTGATTGCCGGGGTTAATGGCACCCAAGTTGATGGTGATGAGGTAGCCGGATTTTACAAATGGGGCGTTAATGCCGGAGCATCCGTAATGCTGCCACTTGACAGAAAAATGCGGTGGTTCGCTACCGTTGAGTTACTATATACACAGAAAGGGGCCTATCAAAATGCATACAGAGCCAATGCCATTTTGAGACCGGATAGCAACAACGTGCTTTATTACCATAATGAAGACAAAACTGTTCCTTTCAACCAAGATGTCAAATACAAATTGACCTTGGATTACGTAGAGGTGCCTGTTCTGTTCCATTACGAGGATTTTCACACAGGTTGGGGTTTCGGATTAGGTTTTTCATGGGGACGTTTGGTTAATGTCAAGGAGATTGAAAATGGGTGGACCACCACGACCAACTTGCGCAGCAAAACATACTCCCGTAACGACTGGAGTGTGCTTGCAGATCTCAAAATCAAAATATGGAAAGGCTTGAAACTCAATATCCGTTATCAATACTCCTTGGTCCCTTTGAGAATCAGGGAGTACAAAAAACCGGCCACCGGGGAAACGTGGACCCGTAAAGAGTACAATAACGTCATCACTTTCCGTTTAATCTACTCCTTCAACGAGAAATACGTTAGAAATCCGGAATATGTGAAAGGCGGACGCAGAGGTCCCCAATGGATTCGCGACACCTCAAAGAATTGGTACAATAACAATTAGTGTAGGCTACTTCCGTTTTTTCTTATCTAACGACTGCAACCCTTCCAATGCCGCGGGGCAATTCGTTTCCAAAGAAAGGCATTTGTTATAATCTTCGCGAGCCAAATCATACTCTTGCATTTGCTCATACACCTCCCCGCGAGCGGCGTATGCACCCACGAACTTATCATCCAATTCAATGGCTTGCGAGAAAAGCGAAACAGCTTCCTTGTAATCACCATTGTGAGTCCAAACGATATACCCCAAATTATAGAGTGCATTTTTGGCATAGACCCCTTCTTTGGTAATGGATAACAATATCTTGTATTGGTCGATGGCTTTTTCCACTTCTCCCAAATCGTAGTACAGTGCTGCTAAATTATAGTTAATCTCTTCATTATTAGGGTCAACTAACAAGGCATTCTGATAGTGCATCGCAGCTTGGGGGTCTTTTTTTTGCTGATAATAGTACCCTAATTCCAGATGCGCTTTCAATTCTGCAGGGTCTTGGTCGATAACCAGATAGAGCATTCTCAGATAATTGGATGTATCTTGTTTTTCCTTATAGCAGAAAGCCTTAATGAGATAAGCGGTAGGATTGTGCGCTTTACGCTGTGTGGCTTCATCGATAGTCGCCATGCACTCATCCAGCATATTCTCATAATAGTACAGTTCTGCCAATTTCAACCTTGCCTCATTGCATGAATTATCTAATTTAATTGCGTGTTGCAAATTTTCTTCGGCCAAATCGGTTTCATGCTGTGCAAAATAGATATCCGATAACAAAATATAGTATTTGGTTTGTTGATCATCCAGTCTGATAGACTGCAAAATATCTTTTTGGGCTTCTGAAATGCGTTTTTGTTGATAGTAATAGGTAGCGCGATAGTAGTACAATTCAGGGTCATCAGGATGAGCGGCAATAGCCTCCGTCAGTTTTTTCAAATCACCAGACAAGGAGGCGGCATCCACATTCACCTTCGGCTTGCAAGCAACAAGGCAACAAACAAGCACTACGATTAGTAGCGTCAACAGTTTTCTCATAAACTATGCTTTCAAACTTTCGCGTACTTTGGTTTCAATTTCTTCGGCGAGTTCAGGATTGTCGGCCAGCAGTTGTTTAACGGTATCGCGGCCTTGCCCGATTTTTGTTTCCCCGTAGGAGAACCAAGAGCCAGACTTTTTAATAATCCCTTTTTCCACACCGATATCCACTAATTCTCCCATTTTAGAAATACCCTCGCCAAAAAGAATGTCAAACTCTGCG
>JAEEUY010000209.1 GCA_016290715.1 Bacteroidales bacterium | reverse complement strand
TTTAATGAGAATAAGAAAAGGGTGGCGGAGTGGGAACAAACGAGCGAGGTGCGTTCTTCGTTATCAACAGTGGATAATAGTCAGGATGAATTGTCTCATTTAAAAGAGGATATGTATCCTCTTTTGCGAGCGCAGTATGCCAAATTGTGCGGCAATGAATTGTGGGCACAACAAATCTTGCAGCAGATGCAACGGAAGGCATCTGAATATCAGGCTTCCCTTGACAGTCAAAAGGATTATCAGGCTATGTTCGCTCAAAGCCAGAGGCTTATTGCAGAGTTGGAAAACATGATTGAATATCAAAATCAATTGGTCAACTGGAGGGGAGAAAAGAAAGATATTCTTGCCGATAAAGAAAAATTATCGGGAGAAAATGAAAAGATTCAAAAAGAGCTGTCAGAGAAAAAGGAATTATTGGCTAAGTTGCAAAAAGAGATAGACGAAATTTCCCACTCTCAAAAAACAGAGTCCCTTGAAAACTTGAATCTGCAAAATAACAACCTGAATAGTCAATTACAACAGATTCGCAATGCGAAAACGATATGGATGAATTGGCAAGATAAAAGGGATGACCAAGTGAGGGTCAAGGCAGAGTTGGATCAACTGAATAAGTCGTTGAAGGCAGAAAAAGACAAATACCCATCATTGAAATCAAAAGCGGATGCCGAAAAACGTGCGTATGAATCGTTGTTGGAGATGCAACGCAGGATGCAGTCCGCCGTAGGAGATGCTGCCAAGAATTTGCGTCACCAGCTTTCCGTTGGAGATACTTGTCCTGTGTGTGGTAAGAAAATTGAGTCTGTCGTTCACGATGAGGAATTTGAAAAAATATTACAACCTATTGATAACCAGGTAAAACAGGCTAAGGATAAGTATGATGATACCCTTAAGTCTGAACAAGAATGTCTCGCTTTTATCAAAAAATTAGAAACAGATTTGCCGGGCAAAGAGCAAGAACATCAGGATCTTGTCAGTAAAAATGAACGGTTGCAGAAGAATGTGGCTCAAGAACTTCAAAAATTGGGTTTGAAGGAAGAGGAAGAAAATATGGATGAATCATTGAAAAAATTAGAAAGTGAAACGGAAGCCCAACAAAAAAAGGTTCAGGCAGAGATAGATGAGAAATTAAAGATTCATCAAAAAACAGAAACGCTCAATAAGCAGTGGAAAGATATACAAAATGTTTATAATGAGAAATTTGCATTGTTTAATGAGCATACGAAAGAACTCTCTTCTATCAATGCAAAAGTGAAAAGTTTCGATAGCCAGATAGGTGAAACGGAACAAAAGTCGGCGGCCAAAATGGATGAGTTGGACAAACAGATTTCTTATCCTCATTGGCGTGAAACATGGGCAGCTTCGCCGCATAATTTTATTCAAAAATTGTCGAAAGAAGCGGAAAAGTATCAGGAAACGGTGGTGCTTTTGGATAAGGAACAGCAACGTATAAAGCAAGCAGGAGAAAAGTTGGATTTGATTTCCCAAATAAAGCAGAAGATAGGGGAGATATATGCAGAAATAGGTGTGGATATATCTGTTAAAGAAGCGGAAAATAAGAATTTAATGAGTGATTGGGAAAAGTTGTATGCCGATGTGGTATCCCATCAGCAGCAGGTGGCGGGTGCAGAAAAAAGGTTGGCGGAAGGGAGAGCAAAGATTCAACAGTTTTTGGAAGGGAATCTTCATTACAATGAGGAACGGTTGCGAGAGTTGAATCTGATGAGTTCAGCTCGGATAACCTCTTTAAGAGAGGGAATTGCTCGCGAAGAGGATCGTTATAAGTCGGCGCTGACGAATTATCAGACCTTGCAATTGGAAGTGCAAGACAATTTGGCAAAAAAGCCTGTTTTGCAGGAGAATGAAACATTAGCAACGTTGAATGAATTGAAAGATAAAACGTTAGCAGAGCAAAAACAAGAAATCCATGGAATCGGTGCTATCCAGCAGCAGTTGGCCACCAATGATGAAAATCGGCGCAAAATGGCCGATAAACTTCGGGAGAAAGAGGAGTTTTATGCTGCTTATGAAAAGTGGAATGGCATTTGCAGCATGTTAGGAGATGCAAAAGGGAAGAAGTTTCGGGAGATTGCCCAAAGTTATGTGTTGAAAGAGATGTTGGAGAGTGCCAATTATTACCTTAAACAACTTTCAAATCGTTTTGAATTAGATAGTTGCGGACTGTCGCTGTTGATTAAAGATGCTTACGAAGGGTATTCACTGCGACCAGTTAACAGTCTTTCGGGAGGCGAAAGTTTCATCGTTTCTTTGGCGTTGGCTTTGGGTCTTGCCAACCTTACGGAGCATGGCTTGTCGGTGGAGATGTTGTTTATTGACGAAGGGTTTGGTACGTTGAGTTCGGAGCATCTCAATTATGCCATTGAAACGTTGGAAAAACTCAATAAAATGGGGCAGCGGAAAGTGGGAATTATCAGTCATGTGGAGGGGTTGCGCGAACGGATAAAGACGCACATTGAAGTTACCCGCAATGGACGTGCCCCCAGCGAGGTAAAGGTTGTCTCATAAGTGAATCTTAGTAGATATGTATCTGTAAATCAACGTATTGTTGATAAAGATCACGATATAATTCAAATAGTTGTTCATGACTGTCATGGTAAACGGAGTACTCCATGAGGTAGTCGGTAAGAGAGATTTCCCCCTTTTGCAGTGCTATTTGTAACAATTCATAAGAATTAATCTCTTTTAAGAGTTTTTCATACTCATCAATTTGTGCAAGGAGGCGGGTAATCGTATTGTATTGTGCTTGAAGTCGGTAATAGAGCTGGCTTTTTTCGTCAGCTATTTTCATTTGGAGCGCCGACTTTTTTAATTGAGTTTGCTTGAGGGTGTGGGCGTTGTGCCACAAGGGAAGCGAAACCCCTGCCTTGATGCCTTGAAATGTCTCATTGGCAAATACTTGTTCTCTCATGTATCCCACTGAAAATTGCGGTGCCCAGAGTGATTTCTCCAATTTCAGCTGCTGTTGGCTGATTTCCATTTCGGTGGCAAAAAGGGTGAGGGTCGGATCTGTTTTTTCGGCTGAAGAGAGCCAGCTGTCAAAATCTGTCTTTAAAGAAAATGTCTGAAATACAGAATCTTGTACGATGAAGTCGTTGCCTCCATTGAGCTGTTTGAGCATCGTTAACTGTTGGTCGCGGGTGGCAATGGCATGTTGGTAATTTTGTTTTAGGTTAAGTTCTGTCAGTTTTACTTTATTCAATTCAAAAATGGTGATGAGTCCTGCATCCAATTTCTCTTTGTAAGCTTGTGATATTTCGTTTAAGAGGTGGAGACATTTGCGCATGTCGTTAATTCTAATATTCTGATAAACAATATCATAATAGATATTGCCTGCTTCAATCAAAATATTCTGACGCTGTTGGCGGTAGTAATTATCGGCTTGCTGGTTCTGTAGTTTGGCGATTTTGTTGCGGTAAGCGTATGCGGAGGGGAAGTCGAAGGATTGGGTGACACTGAAATCGAGGCGATTGGCACCAGCAGCGGAATTCCCCCAGAGATAGGCAAATTCAACTTCCGGATTTTCTGGTGTCAGTCCGATGCGCGCCTCCATTTTTTCGGCTTCACTTTCTTGGCGCAACGCCGCCAAAGTTAAGTTGTTCTTCTCAATTTCCGCCCATAAGCGGGAAAGAGATTCATTCTGCGAAAATACCGTTTGTATGGTGAGGGTGCAAACGGTGGTGAAAAGCAAGATATATTTATTCATTTTCATCAATTTTTATCCAATTTTTCTGACAAAGCCATCTGTAAATGATGGGCATTACGTAGATGTTTAAAATGGTGGAGGTAATCAATCCTCCGAGAATAACAATGGCCATCGGACTTTGAATTTCGTTGCCTGACATTTCCCCGTTCATGGCCATAGGAATCAGTGCCAGCGTACTGGTTAGGGCCGTCATCAGAATGGCATTTAAGCGGTCGGTGGAGCCCCGAACGACCACTTCATCAATCTCCAGTTCCTGTTTTTGTAGTCTTAAATAGTTGGAAATGAGAAGAATGCTATTTCTTGTGGTAATACCAAACAGGGAAATAAAACCAATGATAGCGGGAATGCTCAAAATTCCTGAAGTGAAGCGGATAGCAAAAGCGCCGCCAATCAGTGCTAAGGGGAGATTCAGCAAGATGATGACGGCCAATCTCAGGTTTTTAAATTCACGGAAAAGCAGCAGTAAAATGATGACCAACGCCAGACAGAAGGTGATAAAGAGCATTCTGGAAGCGGCGGCTTCGCTTTCAAATTGGCCGCCATACTCAATTCTGCTTCCTTCGGGAAGGGTGATCTGCTGCTCTATTTTTTCTTGCATTTCCCTTACTGCACCTCGCAAATCGCGTCCCGAAATGTTGGCGGAAACCACCACTTTCCGTTGGGCGTTTTCGCGACTGATGGAGTTGGGTCCCACGGTTGAGGTGATTTCGGCAATTTGTTCCAAAGGAACTTTCTTACCATCGTAAGTGTCTATCAATAATGTTTTTAGATTATCGATGGATTGTATATAGGTGGAATCTAAACGAACAATGAGGTCGTAACGGCACGAATTTTCATAGATGTCGCCTAATTTGGCACCCCCCAACACGGTATTCACAAATTCGTGAAATTGTTCCATTGTGATGCCATATTGAGCCATCAGATCGCGTTGTGGCTTGATTTGCAACTGAGGAACTTCCACTTGCTGTTCCACATTGGCATCCACTACACCGTCGATTTGGGAAATGATGTTTTGTATTTGCATTCCGGTAGTGTACATGTTGTTCAAATCAGTGCCGAAAATCTTAATGGCGACATTGGCTTTGGTTCCCGAAATCATGTGGTCGATGCGGTGCCCGAGAGGTTGTCCCACGGTGGAGGCAATGCCCGGTATTGCAGCTAATTTTTGGCGCACTTCTGCTACAAATTCTTCTCGCGGGCGTTCGGATAAGTTAAAGTTAACCTCAATTTCTGCGCTGTTTGTAGCTTGCGAATGTTCGTCTAATTCACCTCTACCGGTGCGGCGGCAAGTACTCGTAACTTCAGGTATCTCCAATAAAGTTTGTTCCACCATATTCCCCAATAGGTTGCTCTCGTCAAGGGCAGTTCCAGGTTGCGTAACAACCGACAGGGTCAGGGAACCTTCGTTAAATTCAGGTAAAAAGCTACGTCCTAGTGTAAAACAGATGGTGATGGCAGAAATGAGCAAAACAGCAACGGTGGCAATGACGATTTTGGCATGTTTGAACGCCAACTGCAACGAATGAAGGTAATGTCTCTTTAAGGTGCGTGTCAGCCATTTGTCTTCCTGATTCTTGGTGAGAAACTTTTCATTGGCAAGAAGCATTTTAGAGAGCAACGGTGTTAAGGTCATGGCTACAATGAGCGACATGAACAAAGATACAAGGAAAGAGATGCCTAATGGTTTTAGCATTCTTCCTTCCATACCCGAAAGGAAGAACAGGGGGAGAAACGAGACCATGATGATGAGTGTCGCGTTCAGGATGGAAGTCCGGATTTCACTGGATGCGTGGAAAACAATATCGAAAGAACTTTGTTGCTCTTCCGGCGACTTTAACCGGTTCTCCCGTAGGCGTTTATACACATTTTCCACATCAATGATGGCATCATCAACCAAGGAACCGATAGCAATAGCCATTCCTCCGAGGCTCATTGTATTGATGGTCAGTCCGAGTAATTTCAAAGTGATGACCGAGGCAAGGAGAGAGATGGGGATGGCTAATAGAGAGATGAGGGTGGTACGGAAATTGCCTAAGAAGAGGATGAGGATAATGATGACTAAAATGCTTCCTTCCAACAGGGCGCGAACCACGTTGTTGACGGCTGTTTCAATAAAGTCAGCTTGCCGGAAGATGTGTGTGTCTAACTTTACGTCGGCGGGCAGTGATTTCTCTAAAGAGGCAAGATTTTTCTCAATCTGCTCAGTAACGGCTAAAGTGTTGGCGCTGGGTTGTTTGGAAATGGAAAGAACGATGGCAGGCTTCGTATTGCAGGAACCGTACCCCATTTTTACCGCCGCACCAATTTGCACTTGGGCTACATCACCAAGGTAAACAGGTTGATTATCAACCATCTTTACGAACGTATGCGATAATTCTTCCAAATCATTCGAGCGGGCAATTCCCCGTACTGCATATTCGTTTCCAAATTCGCGAATAACATTTCCTGAGGAGTTATTGCTCATGGATTTGCAAGTATTGATTAATTCATCCATGGTTACGTGATAGTAGCTCATCTTGTAGGGATCGATAACAACTTGAAATTGTTTGTAATCGCCGCCAATAATGGTAACTTGTGCCACGCCGTTGGTCGCCAACAAAAGAGGTTGCACCTGCCATTCGGCAATGGTGCGTAAATCCATCAGAGAGGTGGAATCGGCTTGTAAGCCCACAAAGAAAATTTCCCCCATGACGCTGGCTTGGGGTGCCAACATGGGTTGTCCGACCTCTTCGGGAATTTGTGTGGCAATGGTCATCAGCTTTTCACTAACCACTTGCCGTGCCTTGAAAACATCACTGCCCCAGTCAAATTCCACCCATACAAAAGAAAACCCTTGCGAGGATGTAGAGCGAACCCTGCGAACCCCCGTGGCACCATTCATGGCTGTCTCAATAGGAAAACTAACCAAACGTTCCACCTCTTCGGAAGTGAGCCCGTGACAATCCGTCATCACCACTACCGTAGGGGCGGTTAAATCAGGAAAAACATCAATATCCATTTGGGAAGTGGTGCGTACTCCGAAAAATATTAACAATAAGAAACTGAAGAGAATGAAATACTTATTGTTTAATGAAAATCTGATAATTCTGTCCAACATAGTGCTGTTATTTTAATGAACGTGTCCCGCATGCGGATCCAATGCCCCACTTGATTTGCTTAACTTAACCATGACCGCCCCTTTCACAACAATGCGTTGTGATTCGGTAATGCCCGAAACAATCTCCACATTTTTTCCATCGGTAATACCTATTTTAACTTCCTGTTTGTCAAATAATTCTGGTGTTAATTGTACCCAGACGAAATAATTCCCCTGTTCTTCTATTAGGGCGGTTTTAGGAATCACCAAGGTGGGGGAAGTGGCAGCCGTCCGCAACCATATTTTAACCAGACTGCCAGGCACAAATCCGCCTGCATTGTTGATTTGTAATGTGATGGGAAGCATTAAACTATTTGTGGAAAGCGATTTGCCATAAGAGATGATTTTGCCGCCCAATTCACTCAATTCATAAACTTTTTTAGAAAGGGGATTCTCAATGGTGGCATCTTGCAACAGGGATACCATGGAGGCGTAACGTTGCGGGATTTCAGCTTTGATAATTAGATTTTGCGTTTGTGAAATGGTCATCAAAGGCTGGCCGGTAGTTACATAACTTCCATTTTGTACGAACAGCTGTTGGATAAATCCACTGATAGGGGTACGTACTGTAGCTCCTTGTGCAGAGTAGTTTTTGTTTAAATTATCATAAACTAATTTGGCATTTTCGTAATTGTTTTTTAACTGTGAAAACTCTTTTTCCGAGACGATCTTTTGGTCAATTAACGATTGGGCGCGTTCGTAGTTTTCTTTAGCTGTTTCATAGTTATGATAAGCTTCGTTAACGCGCAAGGAAAGGTTGTCGTCAATCAGTTGGTCGGAGCGAATGGAGATGAGGGAGGCTCCTTTTGTAACTTCTTTTCCTTCAAATAGATTAGAAGAGAGTAGGGAAACAATACCCTCGGTTGGTGCAACAACGATGACTTCGTTGCCTTGAGCCGGTTGAATTTGTGCAATGGCAGGAATCACTTGGCCGAAAGGCATTTTTTGAGGGAAGGCGGTGGCAAAATCTGTTTTCCACGATTGCTCTTTACTGAAAGCGATGGCAGAACTGCTGTGGTGATGGCTTTTTTCTGCTTCCTCTATTGCTTCATGTGGGTCTGGGGCAACGATGGCTTCATAGGTGAGTTCGGATGTGGTGTCGGCGGTGCCGATGGAGAAAATGAGTTTGGCGCTGCCCGCGGAAGGAGGCGTGAGATGTAAATGAAAAATGCCAGCTCGCTCAGGGGCCGTAGCAGATACCTCTACTTTTTTGTCATTGCATATCATGACAACTCCCAAATTCCCGTTTGTCAACGGTTTGAAGTCGTTTAAACAGGTAAGGTGTATGAGCATTTCCCCTTCTTGACCTGCAACCAAAGGAGTGCATTCGGCATACAATTCGTACGCATCATTGTAGGCTGTTATCAATAATTTTACATCTTCATCGTGGTGATGCCCGTGTTCTTCTGATTCATGATGATGTTCGTTCTCTTCGTGGTGATGACAGCCCGATAGCATGACTGCCACGCACAGCAATAGGAGTGATTTTTTCATATTCCAAATAATCTAAATGAATTCAGCGTACCATACCCATGATACTTCTGAAATAAAAATAAAATTAATTAATTGAATATCAATGAGATATTGATATTTTAAATGAAAGAGAAAAAATATTAGGCTACGGGAGGTGCGCGCAGACCGTTAGGGATTTTTTGTAAAAAACGCCACAATAACTCATCTCGTACTACATAATGAAAAAAATGAGTGAGTATGGGGGAGATGGCAAAATCAGTAGAAGGAATGATACTTATATTCACATGATACTGATGATCCGTGTCGTTTTCAATAGATGAAGAGATTTCCTGCTGTTTGTCATCATTTACCGTAACGGCCAACGATGAAAAAATTTGGCATTCGTCAGGGGAATGATGGTGGCAGGCGCCATCGTGATGATGTTCCCCATCACAATGTTCCAAACAATGCAAATGAAAGCAAATCGCTTCTTGATGGTGATGATGAGGGACAGCCGCATGCAGCATATACAGCAGTAATGCGAGGCAAATCATGGCAAGTGAAAATCCCTTTTTCATCATCAGAAATTAAAACGTGGCAAAAGTAATATAAATTTTCTGATTAGCGAAAAAAAATCGTATTTTTGCCGACTATGAAGAATATTAGAAATTTTTGCATTATAGCACACATTGACCACGGAAAGAGTACATTAGCAGACAGACTTTTGCAATTTACGGGTACGGTTAGCGACCGTGATTTTCAAGATCAGGTTTTGGATGATATGGCTTTGGAGCGCGAAAGGGGGATTACGATTAAGAGTCATGCCATTCAGATGAATTATAAATACAAGGGCGAGGAATATACACTCAATTTGATTGACACTCCCGGGCATGTTGACTTCTCGTATGAAGTATCGCGGTCTATTACGGCATGTGAAGGTGCATTGTTGCTGGTGGATGCCACCCAAGGCGTACAGGCACAGACGATCTCTAATTTGTATTTGGCTATTGATAACAATTTGGAAATCATCCCTGTGCTCAATAAAATGGATATGCCTGCTGCGATGCCTGCCGAAGTGAAAGATCAGATTGTGGATTTATTGGGTTGTGAGGAGGAGGATATTATTGAGGCGAGTGGAAAAACGGGATTGGGGGTGGAAGAATTGTTAGCCGCGATTATTGAGAGAATTCCGGCACCGGAAGGCGATCCCGATGCCCCGTTGCAGGCACTCATCTTTGACTCTATTTTTAATTCATATCGGGGAATCATTTCCTATTTTCGCATTTTTAATGGTACCTTGAAGACCAATGATTATGTGAAATTCATGTCCACAGGCAAAGAGTATAATGCCGACGAAATAGGCGTATTGCGGATGCAGCAGGAGCCTCGCAAAGTAATGAAAGCCGGCGATGTGGGATACATTATTTCAGGGATTAAAACCTCCAAGGAGGTTAGGGTGGGGGATACGGTAACCCATGTTGACCGCCCTTGCGAAAAAGCCGTTGAAGGTTTTCAAGAGGTAAAACCGATGTTGTTCGCCGGGGTTTATCCAACCGAAGCCGACCAATATGAAGAGTTGCGCTCATCGTTGGAAAAATTGCAGCTGAACGATGCTTCTTTAACCTTTGTCCCTGAATCCTCTGCGGCTTTAGGATTCGGCTTCCGTTGCGGATTTTTGGGACTCTTGCACATGGAGATTGTGCAAGAACGCTTGGACAGAGAATTCAATATGGATGTGATTGCTACGGTGCCCAACGTTTCTTACAACTTATATACGACAAAGCGCGAGCTGATAGAGGTGCATAACCCTTCAGGAATGCCCGCCCCCAATTTAATTGAACATATTGAAGAACCCTACATTCTTGCCCAAATTATCAGTCAGGCGGAGTACATCGGTCCCATTATCAAACTATGCTTAGACAAGCGGGGAACATTGCTCAATCAGGTTTATATTGCCACCAACCGAGTGGAACTCACTTTCGATCTCCCGTTGGGTGAGATTGTGTTCGATTTTTACGACAAGTTGAAGAGTATATCCAAAGGTTATGCCTCGTTTGATTATCACATTTCCGGATATAAACCGGCGAAGTTGGTGAAATTGGACATTCTGTTGAACGGGGATTCGGTAGATGCTTTATCATCGCTTACCCACGTTGAAAATGCCTATCCTTTTGGGCGCAAGATTTGTGAAAAATTGAAAGAATTGATTCCACGCCAGCAATTTGATATTGCCATACAGGCGGCCATAGGAACCAAAATCATTGCCCGTGAAACAGTGAAGGCCGTGCGTAAAGATGTTACGGCCAAATGCTACGGCGGTGATATTACCCGTAAACGCAAGTTGTTGGAAAAACAGAAGGAAGGAAAGAAGAAAATGCGTCAGATAGGGAAAGTGGAAGTCCCGCAATCGGCTTTCCTTGCAGTGTTGAAATTGGATTAAGCAATGATTTGTCCCGATATGCGGAGCATAATCCGATTCCGTCTTGTGGATGGTAATGGAAAATGGCAGGTGTTTTAGTATTTTTGTACTCATAATATATAGTTTTTGTGGTTATGGAAGAAATTGAATTGGAATTGGCAAATCTGGATTTTGCGCAACAAAATGGCGAAGCCTTTAATCTGATGCTGAAACAGAAAAATGGCAATCGCTTTCTGCCCGTTGTCATCGGCGTTTATGAAGCCAAAACCATTATCTTGCAAGTTAATAAGATTAAGGTGAAAAGGCCGTTGGTACACGACATTTTTCTGCAGTTGTGCGATCATCTTCACGCAAAAGTTCAGAAAGTCCTCATTAAAGGCTATAAGAATGGTATTTATTATGTGCAAATTCAATTGCTTCACCAAGGTGAAATGATTTGTTTGGACTCCCGACTTTCGGACGCAGTGGTCATCGCTTTGAAAAACGATATTCCCATTTTTGTTACTGCAGAAGTTTTCTTTCATGCAAGTTATGAATTGTCTGAAAATGAGGGAGATAATGACGATTTTTATGAGTATGAAGAAGAAGAGGAAGAATTGAGGTTCCCTATAGATCCTGCGTATTTATTTGATTCCAAAGATAAATCGCAGATTATTAAGATTTTGTCGCAGTTTTCAGAAAAACAGTTGAAAGAATTATTGCAATTGGCTTTGGATAAAGAAGCCTATGAAGCGGCTGCCCAAATTGATGAAGAATTAACCCGCCGTTCTGCTTATGGAAAATAAAACTTTGTGTCACGAGGCGATTGTGAAAAAAGTGGATGATGATAAAGTCACTGTCCAAATGCATGTTGAATCAGCGTGTGCCACATGTCATACACGTCATCTGTGTGGGATGTCGGAAAGCAAATTGGAAGAGCTGGTGATACATAATTTCTATCATGATCATTTTGAAATCGGTGAAAAAGTACAGGTCGAAATCAAAAATACATTGGCGTGGAAGGCAATCATTATTTGCTATTTTATTCCATTTATCGTATTGATTGTCAGTTTATTCACATTGACAAAAGTGCTTGAACAAGAATTGGCGAGTGTGCTCATTTCGTTGGGCGCGGTAGCTCTCTACTATTTTATTGTATGGTTGTTTCGTGATAAAATTGAGCATAACACTCAATTTGTGATTACCAAAAAAACGCAATATTAATCATGTCTATTCCTTTTAAACGGCATATTTTAGAGAATGGACTTCGCCTGATTGTCCACGAAGACCATACCACTCCACTCGCTGCTTGCAACCTCGTTTATCATGTGGGCTCTCGCGATGAAAATCCGAATTTGACAGGGATTGCCCACCTTTTTGAGCATTTTATGTTTTGTGGATCTAAAAATATCCCCAGTTATGATGAACCGTTGCAGAAAGTGGGCGCGATTAACAATGCCTATACTTCGCAAGACCATACTCATTATTATGTGATTCTTCCGGCCAACAATTTGGAAACAGCCCTTTGGCTGGAGTCGGACAGGATGTTGGATTTGGCATTTCAACCTGCTGCTTTTGAGATCCAGAAAAAAGTGGTGATTGAAGAGTTTAAGGAGACAACGCTAAATCGTCCTTTTGGGGATTTGTGGAGTTCTTTTAATGATTTTGTATTTGAGGAATATCCGTACAAATGGATGCCGATAGGGAAGGAAGTTGCTCATATAGAATGTATTGATTTGCCATTGATGAAGGATTTTTATGTTCAATACTATTGTCCGAACAATGCGGTGTTAGTGATTGGAGGAGATGTTTATTTTGAAGAGGTGGTGAAGATGGTGGAGAAGTGGTTCGGGGATATTCCGCGAGGGGCAGCGACGGCAAAGGACTTTCCTGCGGAGCCGGTTCAAACGGCCGCTAAATTCTCTTGTTTAGAGCGGTTGGCTCCTTATGGTATGCTTTTGAAAGGGTGGAAGATGCCGCCGCGGTTGCATCCCGATTTCTGTGCCTATGATTTGTTGTCCGACTTGTTGGGTACGGGGAACTCTTCTTATTTGTATCAAAAATTGGTTATTGAAGAGAAGGTTTTTTCAGATATTTCGGCTTCGGTTACGGGAACGGAGGGACCGGGGATTTTTTCCATTGTCGCCCGTCCGTTAGATACCATTAGCATTGAGAATGCGAATGAAAAATTGAATGATTTTTTATACCACCAATTCTCTTTTGATGAACGTTTGCCTCATGATTTGCAGAAGGTTAAAAACCGGAATGAAACGGTTTTGCTGACCAATGAGATGAAGATGGATAGTCGCACCTCTATTTTGGCGGTTTCGGAAACAATCAGTCAGATTGAGGATTTTGAAAATGATCATGAAGATTATCAGAAGGTAACAGAGGGACAAGTTGAAAGAATTTATCGGGAAACCATTCAAGATCAAAAAGACAATACGTTGTTTTATATTCCTATGAAGTAAATTTTAATCAGACAGATATGAATTTTGATTCAAGTACGATATGTGCGATTTCCACGGCGGCAGGCGTTGGTGCCATTGCGGTGATACGTGTCTCAGGCGAAAAGGCTTTCCCTGTTGTTGGGCAGTTGTTTAAAAGGGAAGCCCAATTCATGGATGCTAAACCCAATCAGGCCAAATATGGTGAGATATATGCAGAGAATCGGCTGATAGATCAAGTGATATTTGTTAAGTTTTTTGCTCCGCACTCTTATACGGGCGAGGATATGGTTGAAATCTCCTGCCATGGTTCGCTTTATGTCCAAAAGAAAATTGTGGAGTTGTTGCTGCAATGTGGTTGCCGTTTGGCGGAACCGGGGGAATTCACCATGCGGGCATTCATGAATAAGAAAATGGATTTGCTGCAAGCGGAAGCCGTTTCCGATCTTATTGAATCACAATCAGAAGCAGCTCATAAGTTGGCGGTAAATCAATTAAAGGGGGGCTTTTCTAAAAAAATTGAGACCCTGCGCCAAGAGTTTATCCAGTTAGCGGCTTTGCTGGAATTGGAACTCGACTTCAGTGAAGAAGAGGTCGAGTTCGCCGACCGCACCCAGTTAAAGGAGCTGCTTTCACGACTCAAACAGGAAATAGCCATTTTAATGGAATCGTTTAAAATGGGCAATGCCATTAAAACAGGAATCCCTGTCGCCATCATCGGGAAACCGAATGTGGGAAAGTCCACCTTGCTGAATGCGTTGTTGAACGACGACCGCGCCATTGTTTCACACATTCCCGGCACTACTCGCGACACGATTGAAGATACGTTCATGATTCACGGAACCACTTTCCGTTTTATTGATACCGCAGGCATTCGTTCCTCCCACGATGAAATAGAAAAACATGGTATCCAGCGCACGTTCCAAACCATAGAAAAAGCGGACATCATACTCTATCTCATTGATATAACGAATACAGCTGCTCACGATGTGGAAAAGGAGCTGGAATATATCAAACAATCGGTGGATATTCGTCATAAAAAACTCATCCTGATTGCCAATAAAATAGACCAACTTACGGAGACTCCCCGCCATTTTCGAGAGTGGAGCGCCCTGCAAACAATCTATATATCCGCCAAAAGAAAAGTCAATATTGAAGAGATTACGGATCTGTTAGCTCAATACGTTCGTGAACAGCGTGTCGGCGACCATACCCTGCTGACCAATGTGCGCCATTACAATATCATGACCCAAATTGCACAAGATATTGAAAATATTGAGCAGGGCATGGCTGCACAACTGCCCACCGATTTGTTGGCTATTGATGTGAGAACCATTTTGAATCGTTTGGGTGAAATTACCGGCGCGATTTCCAATGACGACATATTGAATACGATTTTCGGCCAGTTTTGCATCGGAAAGTAAGGACCGATTCTTTGTAACAAATTAGAATAAAAGCGGATTTTTTTATAAGTAGTTACGCGATTCTAAAATTTTCTCAACCTTTTTCAGGGAAAGTCAAACCTTTTTCAGGAAAAGTTAATAGACATTAGAGAAATGCGTATATATGCAAAAAAATTCAATGAAATTTAATTTGTTTGAAAAAAATCGTATTTTTGCACGTGACAAAAATGCGTATATACGCAAAAAAATTCAATGAATATGAGAATACAACGAGATCGCTATCTCAACAAATTGCTTTCACGGCGTCACAACGGAATGATTAAAGTTGTTACAGGAATGCGTCGCTGCGGAAAATCGTACTTGCTTTTCAATCTTTTCTTTGATGCACTTCGCAAAGAGGGCGTTGACGACAGTCATATCATCCAAATCAATTTGGAAGACCGACGAAATAATGCGCTACGCGACCCCGATAATCTTTTGCAACACATTGATTCATTGCTTATTGATAAACAAATGTACTACATTATGTTGGATGAGGTGCAGTTTGTACGTGAGTTTGAAGATGTGTTGAATAGTTGCCTGAATGTCAGTAATGCCGATGTCTATGTTACGGGAAGCAATGCGCGTTTTTTGTCGAAAGATGTGATTACCGAGTTTCGTGGACGTGGTGACGAAGTCCGTATTCATCCGCTCTCTTTTGCAGAGTTCTTTTCCGTGTGGCAGGGTGGTCGGTTTATGGAACAGGCATTAACCGCTTATATGGAGTTTGGAGGGTTGCCGAAGGTCGTCACTACGGAGAATGTTGTTGAAAAAAAAGAGTACCTGTTGAACTTGTTTACGCAGACCTACCTGAAAGACATTAAGGAGAGATATTCCATACAATTGGATGACGATTTGGAAGAGTTAATCAATGTGATAGCCAGCAATATTGGCGGACTGACGAATCCTCATAAATTGCACAATACCTTCAAAACTGTCAAAAAGAGCACTATCTCTCAGAATACGATTAAAACCTATCTTGACTATATGCAGGATGCCTTTTTGATAGATCGCGCCATCCGCTATGACATAAAAGGACGCAAATACATTGATAGTCCACAAAAATACTATTTTGAAGACTTGGGCTTGCGTAATGCCCGTTTGAATTTTCGGCAGACAGAGCAGACCCACCTGATGGAAAATCTTATTTACAACGAGCTTCGTCTTCGTGGTTACTCGGTTGATGTGGGGCAGGTTACGTTGAATGCCCGTAATGAACAGGGGGTGAGCGAACGCAAGCATTTGGAGGTTGATTTCGTGTGCAACAAAGGATATGACCGCGTATATATTCAATCCGCTTTTGCGATGCCGACACCTGAAAAGCAGGAACAGGAGCTCAATTCATTAAAGTGCATTGGCGACAGTTTTCAAAAAGTAGTCATCGTGGGCGGCATGCAACCGACCTACCGCAATGAAGACGGAATACTGTTGCTGAATGTTTTTGATTTTTTACTGAATAAGGAATCCTTTTGACAACCATCACTTTTTTCTATTTTGGAAAATAATCCGCATTTGTAGTGAATTTTTTTTAAGAACTATTTTGAAACCTAACGATATCCCTTTATGAGTTTTTTATCAGAATTAGTTTCCGCCCTCGTTGAACCCGGCAAAATTGATTATCGCGATCTGGTCATTGTGCTGCCGAACAAGCGTGCCATGAAAAATCTTTATCGTGAATGGTCGTTCCGCTTGTCAACTCCCGTTTTTGCTCCTGCCATTTTTACCATTGATGATTTGATTAAAAAATTATCGCCGATAGAGCGTATTTCCAACGCCGAGTTATTGGTGGAGCTGTTTCAGGTAACTCAGAAATTCCCTTCTCTGAAAGAAACTGATTTTCAAAAGTTTGTGTCTTGGGGAGCCAATTTTCTGAAAGATATAAATGAGATTGATATGTATGGGGTGGATGGAGCAAAAATCTTCGATGCCCAATATGCTTTTAAAGAAACCAGTTTTGTCTTACAACCCCATTTGAGCAAGGCCCAAGAGAAGTATTTATCATTGTTTAAATTATTATATCCTCTATATCAGGAATATACAAATCATTTGAAAGAGATTAAGAAGGGATATGCCGGACTTATTTATCGCGATGTGGCCGAGCATATTGACATATATGCTAAAGAGTTGCCGTGGAATCGGATGGTGTTTGCTGGTTTGCAGGTGTTTACCCCTTCCGAATTGGCCGTTGTAAAGTTCTTTCAAGAGCATTTTTCGTGCAAGTTTATTTTTGATTTGGATCGGTTTTACTATGAGGATGACCATGATTTTAAAATTAAAGATTCAATAGATAGTATTGCTAAAAAACTTAGAATTAATCAGATACAGAATATACATAACGATTATCAGGATATTCCCAAAAAGATTAATGTATTGGGTGTGAGCAAGAAGTTGACGCAAATATATCAGGCGATACAGATATTGGAGCAATGTTCTGAGGAAGAGTTAAGAGAAACAGCGGTGGTGCTGGCAGATGAATCACTGTTGATGCCATTTGTACACGCCTATTCTCAAGCGAACTGCAATATTACCATGGGTTATCCGCTCAAATACTCGCAAACCTGCCAACTGTTGCAAACGCTTTTGAAGGCCGCACAAAATACGCACCGTTTTCAGCAGGTGGCATCGGGAACTTATTATCACAAAGATGTCATGGCTATCCTGCATAATTCGTTGTTTAAAAGCTGTTTTTTTGCGACTGAGTATGACCACGAAACCTTTACCAAAAAGTTAATTAAAAGCAACCGAATTTTTTTTGGCAAAAATATTTTTGATTCATATGTCGGTTCATTCCCCGATTTAGAAAAGGACGGAGTGGATTTTATAAATTCTATCATACTGTTTTTCAGTGTTTTATTGAATAAAGCAGAAAAAAGTCCAGAACAGAAAATCATTCAGCTTTTGATAGAGGCGTTGGAAGAGGTGGCACATTTTATAGGAAAATTTCCTTCCGAAATTTTTATAGATGTTCGTACAATTATCTTCTTTATAGAAGAAAAACTGCAGGCGGTTTCCATTCCGTTCCAGCGCAACGAGGGAGCCCCGCTGCAAGTCATGGGGCTGCTTGAAACACGTGCACTTGATTTTAAGCATGTTATCATTTTGTCTGTGAATGAAGGAGTGATTCCAGTCATGAAAAGTGAAAATACGTTGTTGCTTATGGATATCAAACGCAATTTTGGTTTGCCAACCATGCAGCAGAATGAAGCAGTTTATGCCTATCATTTTTTCCGATTGTTGCAGCGAGCCGAAAAAATTGATCTGATATACAATGCCGTATCTTCAAGCAGTAGTCAGGGGGTTGCAGAAGAGAGCCGCTTTATCCGTCAATTGGAATGGCGTATGCAGCAGATGCAGTTGCCGTATGCGATAAATCGCGGCAATGCGTTGTACATTCCCCCGAAAATGAGTGCGCAGCCCAACAAAATTGAAATTCCCAACAACGAAACCATTCGGAATTATCTTAAGAAATTCACTTATTCGGCTTCGTCGTTGAATGCCTATATTGCATGTCCACTTAAGTTTTACTTGAAATATGTGGCTCATATAGAACCCGAAGAAACCATTGAAGAATCAGTTGAGCAGCGTGTCCTGGGAAATGTGATGCACAAGATTCTGGAAAATACTTTTGAGGAACTCAGGATGGGGCAAAATGGTTCTAAGACTGGAATCACGGAAGAGCAGGTATCGTCTGTTTTGCAGAAATATTTTTCGGAAGAATACATAAATCAAATATTTAAGGAGCAGGAAGAGGTGAGAGATAGGGATTTGCAACGAGGAAAGATTTTTTTGGCAAGAGAGGTTGTGAAAAAAATCCTGAATGCCTATCAAAATGTTGTAAAAGAGGATATCTTAAACAAGAAAATAACGATTATTGCTCTTGAAATGGAGTTGTTTTCCATGCTTGGGATTGATGATTTTGAAATAAAGTTAAAGGGCACTCTAGACAGAGTAGAGCTTCGGAATAATGATCTGACTATTTTGGATTATAAAACAGGGATAGTAAAAAAAATGGGTTATACCAAAATGGAAAATCTGTTTAGTGATGTGGAGCAGGGAAAATTGTTGCAATTAATGATTTATGCCTATTTGTATCGTCATGGCCATCAATGCGGAAATAGAAATGGTGATTTATATCCTCAAACGGAAAAAATTGAGTGTGCGATTGTCTCTTTTCAGCAGTTGATGAAAAAAAGTGCGAAAGAGAGCGATTGTTTCATCTACCCGCAAGATGAAAAAACAAAGAGTAATCTGAACCTGACTGCCTTGCTTGATGAATTTGAAATCGCATTAAAAACCTTTCTCAAAACGATGATTGCTTCTGAAAAGTTTGCTCAGTGCCCGGAATCGGACCACTGCAAGTATTGTGATTACAATGAAATTTGTGGCAGAAATTAAAAAACGGAATTCCCGTTTATCCTTGTTTTGTTATAATTGAGGAGAGGCAGCAAACAGAATGGAAAACTTTGTGAATTGATGCGGGTTTGTAAACTTTAGCTTTATGAAATCGTTTTTTTTGCCAATACAAGTTGAGGTTAATCCTAAATCAGGGATTCGTCATAGGAATACTTCCAATTGCAACACCCAATCACGTCAAAAAATATCTATTAAAATAATTTATGTTCAAATTTGGTTATGGGTCATCATGATATTTATGCCATTTAGGGTACATTGGACAAGTGAATAGTTCTTCATATCGCTGCTTGTATAAATTTGCTTTTCAACATTTTTCGGAACATATTTTCCTTCAATATGAAATGCATGCAATTTGTTTCAGGCATTTACATGCTTCCTACTTCTTTTGATACCTTTTTAATGTGGTTTTCAGTTCGGAATGGATTTTCTTTCTTAAGGATTGGGGTTCAATGACCTCTAATTCGTGGCCTTCCTTTAGTATTTCCTGTTGAAAGTCAAATGTGGGAGCCAAATAGTACTCGAAGTCTGAATACGAATCGGTTGTGGCGATTTCTTTTTGTGAAATGTGTTTGGGAAGAGTGCGTATCAGAGGTATCATTTTTCCGTATGCGCGTAGGACAATGCGTGTGGGGGCCACATCATCCCCAATGAAGACACCAAAATAGTTTTTGAAAAAGTTGTCTGCACAGAAGTCAGGATCCAATTCAAAAGTTTGTTCAGTTTCTTCAAGTTTCGTGATGCGGTCAAGGGCGTAAATGCTCAACCGATTTTTCTTATTTTTATTTTTTCCAAGAAGGTACCAGCGTTGGTGGAAAAGTTTCAGACAATATGGTTCAATAAGTGTGCTATAAGATTCTGAATCGCTGAATTTTTGATATTTCATCTGAAGAATATGACTGCATTTAATCGATGAAATGATAGTTTCAAGGTACTCTAATCCTGCAGGGACATCTTCCAATAGCAGTTGGTCTTTGACTGAAAGAGCGTCGAGGAGGATGCTGTTGACAGTCAAGGTGCGCCACATCCATTTTTCTGTGGAGTTGTCGTGGAGCGACTCGGGGTTACTGATGAAGTATTGGTATTGGCTGTTACATTCAATACGGATGCCAAACATTTCTTCTATAGACTGGCGGAGACGGTAGAAAGTGGTGCGAGACAATGGTTTGTCTTCATTAATGTCGTTCTTCATCCACTGGTCGCTGAGGCGTTCAAAGGTGATTCTTCCAGCTCGTTGTATGACGTTTATTAACCATGTATATTGTCGAAAAGTGTCTGTGGTTCTCATCTATTATTTTTTTGCAAAAATATAAAAAAATAATAGCTGTTTCAAGTTTTGAAACAGGAATGATGTAATTTTGCAGTTCAAATATATGTGGAGACTTTTGGATATGGATAATATGATTTTGCAACCCAACAATATGGTAAAATAAACAAAATAGACAATGAAAAAACTTATTATTATTAGCGCTATGCTTGTTTTTTTCTCAGCTTGTACAACCAAACGTTACGTTACATCCAAAGAGTCTTTCAAGAAAACAACAGACCAAATAGAGAAAGAGTTGGAAAATTGGGGACTATCCATTGTTGGAGAAAAAACAGAGACAAAAAATGAAGTGTCGGTTGACGGTGTCTCATTTTCGACTAAAACAGGTTATGGCAGTGCTATGCAAAACAATTATTGGACATACGGAGAATATACATTTACCGATTCAGAAAATAATGAAGTGATTTATTCTCTAAAATACGAGGAAGGGATTGATTTTGTGGAAAAAGTGGAAGTAATAGGTTGTTCTGCCAAAAAGAATTATGACGAAATATGTGGACAAAACGGGGTGGTCAAATCCAATATCAACAATATGAACAACAACCCTGATGCATGGATTGAAGTCCCCAATCCAAAGGAAACCGCTGCCATGGCAGTAGGATTATCTACAGTGACTTTATGTATTCTTCTTCTTGTGATACTCTTATAATCGGGCGAAAATCTTTTCATTCCCCAAGATTATAAATCATCGTTTTTTTCGCAATCTGTGTTTATTATTGTAAGAAATCACACCTATAACGCTCGCTTGGGCTCCATTCTGTCCACAACCACTTGAGGAAACAGGAGAACATTTGTATCAAAAATTTCTGATTCTTTTGAAATAGCATCATCAACTACTTTTGAACCCTATCACCCATAATAAGGAATTATCCTGAACTTTCCCCTCTTTTAATTATACGGCACTTGAATGAAAGTGGTTGTACACGATTTTGGCCTTTGATGGCCCTATCAGGGTGGCTAATTCTGTTTCTTCCGCTTCGGCAATGCGTTTTACGCTTTTAAAGTGTTTCAGTAATTTGGTGGATAAAACTGTCCCAATACCTTCTATATTATCTAATTGGGAAGAAATGCTTTTCTTGGAACGGCGATTGCGATGGTGGGTGATGCCAAAGCGGTGGGCTTCATCGCGAATATATTGCAGCAGTTTTTGTGCTTCCGATTTCTTATCTATATACAAAGGGAGGCTGTCTCCTAAACGATAGATATCTTCCAGCCGCTCGGCAATGCCAATCAAAAATATTTTATCCGCAATTTTCAATTTTTCAAGACTTCTGTATGCAGCCCCTATTTGCCCTTTGCCGCCATCAATTACAATTAAATCGGGTAGGGGTTTTTGTTCGTCAAGCAAACGCTTGTAACGACGGTAAACCACCTCTTCCATGGTGGAGAAATCATCCGGTCCCACGACGTTTTTCACTAAATAGTGCCGGTAATTCTTTTTGGAAGGCTTCCCGTCTATAAAGCAAACCATGGCAGAAACAGGTTCTTCCCCTTGGGTGTTGGAATTATCAAAACATTCTATGTGTCTTGGAAGAACCGACATCTGTAAATCTTTCTGTAGTTGTGTAAGTACACGCAAACTATGTCGCTCAGGGTTGACCAAGTCGCGCCGCCGTGTTTTTTCTGTCATGTAGGCAAAGGCATTTTTTAACGATAGGTCCAATAATTTTTTCTTGTCGCCGCGTTGGGGGACATTAAAGTCAACGCCCGCAATCTCTATTTCAGGAATAAAAGGAACAATAATATGCTCATAAAGTTCTCCAAACCGATCCTGAATTTCAGCCATTCCCATGAGCAGCAGATCTTCCGCAGTCTCATCCAATTTTCTCGCCATCTCAATGGTATAGGATTGAATGATAGCCCCTTCAATAACTCTTAGAAAATTAATATAAGAGAACTCCTCATTTTGCACAATAGAAAATACATCTAATTGGGTGATCTCGGGATTGACCACCACTGAACGGCCTTTGAATTGGGTGAGTGCGTCAATTTTAAGTTTGATTTCCTGTGCCTTTTCAAATTCCCATTGTTCTGCATGATGGGCCATTTGGTTTTGTAACTGTTTGATAATTAGTATGCTATTTCCTTTTAGAATTTCAATAATCCTTTTGATGTTGTTTTGGTACTCTTCTTGGCTGATATAATCGGTGCAAGGGGCAGGGCATTTCTTCAATTGATATTTCAAACAGGGGCGGGAGGATTTGTGGAGTAGGGTGCAGCTTCTTATGGGAAAAATTTCGGTAATCGTGTTGAG